>NZ_JBFTSN010000174.1:0-12230 GCF_056400045.1 Paenibacillus sp. 01L418 | reverse complement strand
TAATGACCATGATCTCCATGATTCTGAGTTATAAAAACACGAATCATCTTCCCTTCCGATTCATTACTGCTCAACATCTTTTTTAAAACGGTTGCTGCATTTCGATTAATTTTGCATTTCATGCTTTATGTCCTCTATTCTTTTTTGACTTACTGTAATAATATTAGTTACAGAATGGGATGTCAAGTTTTGAGTAATCGAAATTAAAAAGAGAGCAATGCCATCATTACAATTGGCATTGCTCTCTTTCAATTGTAGCATTTTAATCCTCGTTATATAGATCTTATCGTGGCTTCGGCATCAGCCAAGCGTGATCCGGATCGTTATAAAACTTCCAAATACGAACTGGCCCCGCCATTACGTTCAAATAATATACATCATAACCTGGAGGAGCTGATACAGGATGGTAGCCTTTAGGTACAAGTACAACTTCACCGTTGCCTACAGTCAACGTCTCGTCCAACGAACGATCGTCTGTATAGACACGCTGTACTGCAAATCCTTGCTCTGGCTGAACTTGATAATAATAGGTTTCTTCTAGAAGTGATTCCTCAGGCAAAAAATCACGGTCATGCTTGTGCGGAGGAAAACTGGACCAATGACCGGCAGGCGTGAACACTTCTACGACGAGAAGACTGTCTGCATCTGCGGTTTCTGGCAAAATATTATGAACGAGCCGCTGCGTACTGCCCTCGCCACGATTTTCAACCCCAACATGACCAGGTGCGATCAATCTTGCTGCGTGCGTACCGCTGCCTGGAGCCCAGCATACAGCAATTTGCAGGTCTGTTAATGCGGTAATCGTGAACTTATCCTCAGATGGAACATACACGGAATAAGGAGGAATTTTCTCAAAAACATTCATCCGGCGGCCGATGCTCTTCCATTCTGACTTCTCTGTGGAAACGTCAGCCTTTCCTCTTAGCAGGACAACGCAAGCTTCCCGCTCCTCTGTCAGACGGCTAAGTGATTGTCCGGCATCTAGAGTAAACACTTCAAAACCAACATATTCCCACCCTGCAGATTCTGGAGTAATCCGAAGGGTATTACCTTCCTGATCCGGAGTTTGGTTCGGTTTTACAATTAGTTCACTCATTTTCAAATGCCTCCCTTCGGGTATTTTGATCCATTGTCCATACATTTTAACAGGAGGATCAGAATCAACCGATCCTCCTGCTAACGAGCCGCTTACCAGCGGGAAGTGACCATTTTCTTCCTCGTAAAAAACTCGACACCGTCTGAACCGTTAGCATGCAAGTCACCGTAGAACGATTTCTTCCAGCCAGAGAAAGGGAAAAATGCCATTGGGGCAGGTACGCCCAAATTCACACCCAGCATACCAGCGTCGATCGTTTCACGGAATTGACGAACATGACTGCCATTTTGAGTGAAAATGCACGCTCCATTTGCTAGTTCTGAACGATTGGCTAGTTCAATCGCCTCTTCCAGCGTATCCACGCGGACAATCGACAGCACGGGAGCAAATATTTCGTCCTTCCAAATTTTCATCTCACTCGTCACATGATCAAAAATTGTCGGGCCGACGAAATACCCTTCGCCATTTGATGCCGCATCCGTACGGCCATCACGGAGCAGTACCGCTCCCTCTTCTGTACCTGTCGCAATATAGCCCAGCGTACGTTCCTTGTGCGGACCGCGGATGACCGGCCCTAGAAAAACATCTTTATCCATGCCATTACCAATGATTAGCTTATCAGCTGCCGCGACCAATTTATCAATCAACGTTTCAGACGCTCTCCCAACGGAAACGACGACAGCGCATGCCATACAGCGCTCGCCCGCAGAGCCAAATGCCGCGTTGATGATTTGAGTCACCGCTCCGTCCATATCGGCATCCGGCATGACGATGGTATGGTTCTTAGCGCCGGCAAGCGCCTGAACCCGTTTCCCTTGCGCCGTTGCGGTTTTATACACATATTCCGCGACGGGCTGGGAGCCAACAAACGAAATCGCAATGACGTCCGGGTGCTCAATCAGACCATTTACGACATCGTTTGAGCCATGTACAAGATTCAGCACGCCATCCGGCAAACCCGCTTCCTTAAACAGCTCCACCAGACGATTCGCAAGAAGCGGCGTCCGCTCGGAGGGCTTGAGGACAAACGTATTGCCGCAAGCAATTGCAAGCGGGAACATCCAGCAGGGTACCATCATTGGGAAGTTAAACGGTGTAATTCCGCCCACAACCCCAATCGGATATCGGAACATACCCGACTCCACATTTGTAGCGATGTCTGGAAGTTGTTTTCCCATCATGAGCGTTGGCGCCCCTGCAGCGAATTCAACACATTCAATGCCGCGCATGACTTCCCCGTGAGCATCTTGATAGTTTTTTCCGTTCTCCAAGGTAATGATCTGAGCAAGCTCTTCCCAATGTTCAACTAACAGCTGTTGGTATTTGAAAAGAATTCGAGCACGGCGTGGTACCGGCGTTTTACTCCATGTTTTAAACGCTTCTTTCGCATTTCGGACAGCTTGATCAACTTCATCCTTAGACGACAGCGGAACGTAAGCCAAAATTTCTTCGGTTGCTGGATTGAATACGGGTTCCGTCTTGCCTGAAGTCGAGGCGATCCATTCGCCTCCAATAAAATTCGATAAAGGTATAAGTGCTTGCATTTGGGTCATCATTGTCGTTCTCCTCTCCAGTTACGCTTGTTTGGAAGAAAGCATATATTGTTCAATCTGCCCCACTGTCGGCATGGCGTCCGAGCAGCTATGACTGGAAATAACAATGGAAGCTGACGCGCTGCCGAATGTCATACTGCGGCTGACATCCCATCCTTGTATAAGTCCATAGATAAATCCTGCTGCATACGAGTCGCCGGCTCCGAATGTCTTGATAACCTTAGCCGGGAAAATAGAACCCCGCTGTGAGCTGCCGTTTTTGCCATAAGCAATCGATCCTTCTTTGCCGTGCTTGATGACGACGATCTCGGCGTGGTAACCGAACCATTGCGCCGCAGTTACTTCGTCGCTGCGTTCGGTGTTGCCGTCGAACCGCTCCAGCATATCGAATTCCTCGCGTGTCCCAATAATAATATCGCTCTTTTCCGCTGCCAAATGATAATAAATGGCCGTTTCCTCGGGAGATGCCCACGAATATGGCCGATAATCGATATCGAATATTACCTTCGTTCCGTGTTTACGTGCGTAACGAAGTGCAAGAAGCACCGCCTCGCGGGATGGACTCTGTGCCAGCGCCGTACCGGATACGAGAAGTACCTTGCTTCGTTTGATTAACGATTCGTCAACTTCTTCAGGCGCGAGCAACAAATCTGCCACATTGCTGCGGTACATCAGTATGCTGCAATCCTCTGGGCTTTTGATCTCTGTAAAAGCAAGTCCGGTAACCGCTCCAGTTCGATCCGTTGTGACACCTGAAGTGTCTATGCCGTTATTACGCAGGTATTGATCAATAAATCGGCCCATCTGATCATCAGCAACCTTGCCGATAAACGCTGTTTTCATGCCTAATCGCGACATACCGATGCAGATGTTGGCCGGTGAACCGCCCACATATTTGGTGAAAGTCATCGTTTCTTCCATAGGACGATTGATTTCATTGGCATTCAAATCAATGCATAGGCGGCCGATTGCTACAAAATCCAAATCCTTATCACCCGAAAAAGTAATCGTATCCATCATATCCCTTCTTCCCAATTAATAAGGGCGCGCCGCACTGATGTTTTGCTGCATCTGCTCATGCGCCTTCCTCACTTTGTCGCTCACAGACACCTCAGGTACGCCTACATTCCACCATGAGTCATAACCATCCGTATTCGTTCCCGGAAGCACCTTAATTTCCACCAGCACAGGTCCTTGTTCCGCTTTCGCGTCGTGCAGCGCTTGCTCCAGTTCTTTCGCTGAGGTAGCTTTATATGAGGCAGCGCCTAAGCCGCGGGCAAGCAAAGAGAAATCAATCGGCATAAACGGTCCATCTAACCTTCCTGTCTCTTTGGATCGGAAGCGGAATTCATTGCCGAAGCCGTCGCTGCCGTGACCGCGCTGCAAGTTATGAATGCATTGAAACCCGTTGTTGTCGAATAGTAAAATGGTCAGCTTCACGCCTTCTTGGATTGCCGTAATCAGCTCAGAATGCAGCATCAGGTAGCTCCCATCACCAACTAACGCATACACTTCACGATCCGGTTCCGCAAGCGCCACGCCAAAAGCACCGCTTATTTCATACCCCATGCAGGAAAAACCATATTCCAAGTGATAAGTGTTCGATTCAGTTACACGCCAAACACGGTGCAGATCGCCCGGAAGGCTTCCAGCGGCGCYAACGACAACATCCTTCGATTCGATGAATCCATTAATGATACCGAGAGCTCTAGTCTGGGTTAACCCATTGGCGCTCTCCAAGGCGTAGAGACGATCAACTTCATTGTCCCACTCCGCTTTCAACTCTTGAATATAACCGTCAGCATAGCTGGATCTGAATCTGCGATTCATTAATTCCAACTGTAGTGCGACAATCGCCAACTTTGCGTCTGCTGTGATCGAATCCGCTTCCATCTTAACCGCATCAAATGAACTAACATTCAAGTTCAGAAATGCAGCATCGGAGTTGCGAAATGCGGATTTGGATGCCGTCGTGAAATCAGAAAATCGTGTACCGATTCCGATGATCAAGTCTGCTTCGGCAGCTACCCGATTCGCTGCCAGTGTGCCGGTTGTACCAACTCCGCCGAGGCCAAGCGGATGATTCCACGGCACCGCGCTTTTGCCCGACTGGGTCTCAGCTATCGGAATGCCGAATGCTTCTGCAAATGCGAGAAGCTCTTTCGTCGCATTCGCATAGTGAACGCCTCCCCCTGCGATGATCAAAGGTTTCTTCTTGCGCATGATCAAATCTGCGGCACGTAAAATGGCATCCTGTTCCGCTGGACGGCGCTGCAGGAAATGGATTCGCTTCTCAAAGAAGCGTACTGGATAATCATAAGCCTCTGTTTGAACGTCCTGCGGCAGCGCTAACGTAACCGCTCCGGTGTCAACTGGATCAGTCAGCACGCGCATCGCCTGTAGAAGCGACGACATCAGCTGTTCAGGGCGGACGATGCGATCCCAAAACTTGCTGACTGCCTTGAACGGATCGTTTGCAGATATGGAGTAGTCACTCGGAACCTCCAATTGCTGCAGTACGGGGTCAGGCTGTCGGGAAGCAAAGTTATCGCCTGGCAGAAGCAGCACAGGTATGCGGTTAACCGTTGCGGTTGCGGCGCCAGTCATCATATTAAGTGCTCCTGGGCCGATTGAAGTCGTGCAGGCAAAGATCTGACGGCGGTTCTTCTGTTTAGCGTAAGCTGTAGCCGCGTGAACCATACCTTGTTCGTTCTTGCCCTGCACGAACAATAACTCAGTAGTTTCTCGCTCTAGAGCTTCGCCGATACCTGTGACGTTACCATGTCCGAAGATCCCCATAACACCACGAACGAACTTTATCTCTTCTCCGTCTACAGACAAATACTGTTGATCCAAAAATCGCAGCAAAGCCTGCGCCATAGTCAAGCGAATCGTTTTCATCAGCAAAACCTCGATTCATTATAGATTGGATAAGGAAAAGCCCGCTGTTCCGGTTATTCAGATGCGGGCTTCAAGGTTAAACGAGCGTTTTTTCCAATTTCAATAAGTATTCCAAGCTAGCAGCCAGACTGTCCAACGGACTTCCTGTGCAGTAATCCTGCTCTACCGCAAACCACTCAACGCCGCTTCGCAATCCCCATTGCAGGATTGGAGAAAAATCAATAACTCCTGATCCGATCTCAGCAAAAGTCTCTCTGCTGTCCGCAGTCATGTCCTTCAAATGAAGAATCGGCATACGATTGGCATAGTTCTGGATGAAGGACAAAGGATCTTGGCCAGCTTTGCGAACCCAGTACGTATCAATCTCAGCGTAAATGGCTGGATCATCAAGCAAGTACTCCAGTGCAAATTTACCATCTATGGATGTATGAAATTCAAAATCATGATTATGATAGCCAACGCGATATTTCGTGCCCTTAACTTTAGCAGCCACTTCAAGCAAGTCTTTCTTCACGCTTGCATACCCTTCTGGATTTTGCAGCCCATCCGGCAGGGAGTGACAGATAAAGTCTTTCGTATCGAATAAGCGAGCCTCTTCCAGCACAGCAACTAAATCAAACTTCATTCGCTCCAGCCCTACATGCATGCCAGCGGTACGTAATCCGAGTTCCTTCATCACCGCAGCAATTTCTCGTGCTTCATATCCGTGCAACCCGTCGATTTGAAYGGCCGCCCATCCCATTTCACTCAATTGCTTCAGCACCGCTGGAAAATCCTTCTTTACTTCGTTTCTCAAAGTGTAGAGCTGAGCCGCCAATTGATGTTTGATCATTCCGCAATCTCCTCCTTTTTCAAATCCAGCCATTCGACTTCCCCGGCAGTTAATGGTAGATTCATAGCCATAACCGAATCATGAAGCTCATCAAGATTTCGAGGTCCGATGATTGCGCATGTTGGGAAAGGTTGATGAAGAACATAAGATAATGAGATTTGAATCGGCGTTACCTGTTTCAGCTCCGCTAGCTTCACCGCTCGTCGGTATCGCTCCCAGTTGTTGTCGTTGTAATACACTCTCACCATTTCCGAATCAGAGAGATTGTCTGGCGTAAAATGGCCTGAGAAAAATCCGCCTGCCTGCGAAGACCATGACAATAGCGGCAGCTGGTTACGCTCATGCCAATTGCAGGTTTCCTCATCAGCAGACACACAGCCCTCCCACCTCGGCTCTTTCGCTTTAGCAAGACTCAGGTTCGTACTGCTAAACGTAAAACCTACTAGCTGATGCGCCGCCGCGTATTCGTTCGCTTCCTGTATGCGCTGATGCGACCAATTCGATGCGCCAATCGCGCGAATCTTCTTCGTTTCAAGCTGCTCATTTAGCACTTCCATGATTGGCCCAACCTCGACGGTCGGATCATCTCTATGAAGCGCATATAGATCGATATAATCTGTTCCCAGCCTCTCCAAGCTTTCGTCCAGATCCTTTCGGATGGCTTGTGGATTCACCCGTGGGCCTGGACTCCCGTCATCGTGGTGAGCGCCTTTGTTCATAATGACTACTTTTTCCCTGATCTTCTTCTCCGCCAGCCATTGTCCCAAAATCTTCTCTTTTCCTCTGTACTGATGGGCAGTATCAAACATATTGCCGCCTGCTTCAATGTAAGCATCAAGCATCAACCGTTTTGCATCGTCCAATACTCTCAGGTCTCCCGTTCCCATAATCAACCGGGACATCGGCTTGTTCACACCTTGCATCTCCATCATTTCCATATGAACACTCCTTTCATGCTGCACTTATTCTGTTCTTCCTCTTTCAATAGAGGCATCAATCGAAGTTCGAAAATGTCTCCAACAAAACGTTTTAAACAGCTCATCATTTTTGTTCAACAATCTGTATGGTAGCGATACCATAAAAGGACAATCACGTTTTCTGGAATCGCTACCATACGGTAATTGAAGTCAGTATAATAGATTCTACCCCGTTTTACAATAGCCTCTAAAAATTACTTTCCTCAACTAAACCGAAAATGTTGAAAACCCTTTCATTAAACATGAAGTACTGTGCATATTCAGTCCTTGCAAAAAAGGAAAAGCCGCCCTGTTGAGCTCGAGCGGCACTCCCCCATTCATTATTTATTGATCATGTTATACAAGATTACAGCCGATTCTGCTCTAGAAAGTGGAGCCAGCGGAAGAATGGAATTCCCATTTCCTTTGACAATTCCATTTTCAATCAACGAAGTCAAGCTTTCCATCGCATAGCTCGCAACTTTTGCTTTGTCGTTAAAACGATCCAGCCCAGCTGACGTGCCTTCGTTCAGCTTCATACCGGCAGCCTTCATCGATTTGTGGAGTAGAGCGAACGCGTCCTGCCTCGTAATCGGTTGTAGCGGATTAAATTTATTGTCTCCGCTGCCATTAGTGATGCCAAGCTTTTTGGCGATCATCACTTCATTATAATAATAAGAAGATAAACTGACGTCATCGAAATTCGTATCGATTGGAGCAGTTAATTCAAGCGCCTTAACAAGCAGAACGATAAAGTCCGCCCTTGTTATAGTGGCTGAAGGATTGTATTTTGTTACAGACGTGCCATTAATAATCCCTTTGGATGCCAGTACTTCAATTTTCTTTTTAGCCCATTTCACATTCTCGAGATCATCGAATGTTTTATGAACAAACTTGATCGCATATTTGCTGAAATGACTCGTCGTAAAAGCAACCGTTTTTGTAGATGGCTCATATTTGCTGTTCGGTACTGTGATCGCTTTACCAATGTTATTAATGTACCCTGCTACAATTTGCTCCGAATCGGCTAACTCGGCATCTGATGGTGTATACGGAACTGAAATTTTCACTCGAGCCTGTGGATTGCTCCAAGCAACCTTAGCTCCATCGACATACACATCAACCTCAATAATTGGTCTATCGCCAATCTGTTCCTGTAAAGCTGGATCAAGCGATGTTTTATCTACGCTCGCAATAACTAGCGCAACCGTCTTCGCTCCGGACAAATCCTGTCCGCTTAGCATATTGGCAGGTATCGTTATTGTTCCAATTGCAGTCGTTATCTCGATCAAATGCGTCGCTAGATCAGAATGGAGTGCTGCTTTCGGAAGCTCAACGACATACGCTTTTGCTTTATCCGCTTTCTGCACCTCGACTTTAACCGTTTTGACACCATCATCATCAGCTGAAGATGTGCTAAGCGCTTTGTTCCAGTCTCGCTCTTCAACCACGGCCTTTGCTTCTCCCGTTCTAGCATCAACTTTAGGCACTAAGTTAATTAAACCTTTGTCGTTTGTCACGTCGGGAGTGACGACATCAACGACATCATTTTTTGCAAAACGAAATCTGCTGCTGAAATCAAATGGAATGTTGTACATATCTCCGGGACCAATCAAGAATTTCGTGTCCAGGTATGAACGCTCCCCTACCGGAATGCTATCAACATATGGCGAGAACGACTTCACACGAATCTCCTTTGACTTTTCATCAAATTCAAAAAAAGATGTCCAACCGTTGCCGCCAGCGATATCCGATTGATAGTCAGTTAACACTTGCAAGACTTCATTTCCATTAGCCTTCTTCTTCACATTCAGACCAGCACCGCTATTATGTCCGCCTACCATCATGAATACTTGATCATAATTCTCGACAAGGTCTCTCCAAAATAAGCTGCCCTGACCGCCTTCGCTCACTTGACCATTGTCATCGATTTTCATAATATTATGCGAGAAAATGACGGTTGGCATTTTCGGGTTCTCATTAAGCACCGTTTTTGCCCAGTCTCTTTCTTTTGTATTACTCGAATTGTTCCCCACTGAGTCTACCGCAAGGAACATATACTTGTAGCTGCCGGCTGTTATGATCGAGTAGGTGCTTAATCCCGAAAGCGAAGCGCCCTTGAAATGTTCCGTACCAGCAAATCTATTGGGACCCATGGTGTCCAGATAGCCAGAGCCATTCAAATCGTGATTGCCGCGAGTAACAATGTATGGCACGTTAGCTTGATCTAAAATCTTATAGGCCTTATCGGCGGAAGCCCATTCCTTGGCTGCACTGCTTTGCGTCGTGTCGCCAACATTTACCGTCATCGCGATATTCTTGCTAACATAATTGTCTGCAATAAACTGCAGCTGCTTCTCAAGAATTTCCGGTTTGGATTGCACCACATACTGTGGATCTGGAATGATCGCAAACGTATACGTATCTTGTGCAAACATCGGAAGATCATTATTAGTCCCATAATTTACCTTATATTTGAACTCCGTTTTAATGAATTGGTCCTTCTCCAATGCTTTACTAGAGACCCTAATATGTTTGATTTTTCCTAAAAAGAGGCTGTCTGGCGCTCTATCCCATTCATAAGCTCCGACATTCCACCCCATGCCCGCTTCGGCTGCGATTCCATTAATGATTTCGTCCGTTTGAGGATTGCGAATGGATTCTACACCATTTACGAATAAAATTGTCTTCGAGCCATCATTCACAATCGCAACGTGTGTGTAGTCATCTGACTGAGCCCATGCTTTAACAGCTGAAAGTGAGTTCGACCAGTTCGATTGGAGTTCGTTCGAGCTCGAGTTCCCATGCGTACTCGCCCATTGAACTTCGCGAATGCTTGAAATGGATAGCGTTGATAGCGGCTCCTGTTCCCCTGGATCAAATGTGTTATTCCCTTGGCGAGTCAATATCCCCATCCAGTCATTAATATTGGTGCCAAGCTTAAATTCTGCTTCAATCGTAAAACCTTTATCGAAAGTTTTCGTATTGATTGGGGCGCCTTCTACTGTAGTCAAATATTGGCCATTTATTTTCTCATTTGCAAAATCAAGAGCACCGTCTTCAGTAAATGACAGCCTATTGTCTCCCGGAGTTCCAGCAACGGCCATTTTAAGATCATTGCCCATGCCGCTCCTATCTTTTATAACCAAATTGCCTGCTTCGATAGATGTTCCGGGCTGCACATTTGCTTCGGAAAACACCCAATCAGCAATTACGGAATCATTAGGATTCTCAGGATCAGTGCCAGGTATTTCACCTAAAGTCAGTTCAATAGGCTCAGCTGCATCTTGTTCGTTGTACAGCTCAAATTCGCTGATCGCATATTTATGATCGGCATTTAAATTCGCTGCCCATAGCAGCAAATAAATGCCTTTCAACCCCTTATAACCTTCACCGTAATATTCCTTATAATTGGGAAGATCAATGGTTACACTCTCGTAAATGTCTGGACTGTCTGTCTGCCATGTCGGCTTATAGGCTTTAGCATTAAGCTCCTGCCATGTGGTGCCATTTACAGAAGTTTCAGTATCGATGACGGTTATACCTTGCTGCTGTGCATTATTGACGACAAGAACTAGTTTATTAAAATCTTGAAGATTATCGTCGTCCCATTGCAGCATAATCCGATGCGCAGGATTAAACTCACCTTTTGGGTTCAGGTTTGTAATAGCAGCACTTTGGAAATACGTCTCCTCATCCCCGTCAGCAAACTTGAGCGGAGAATGCTCACTTGAGTTATCGTAATCGTTTCTAATTAAGTTAGCTGGCTCTCCATCTTTATTCAAATATGTGGCACTTACAACCGTAGCTTCAAGCGCTACATTTTTGTTTCGTTTTACCGTTAGCGTATAGGTTTTTGTTGTCATGCCATCCGCTGCTTTGGTAACGAATACGATCTTACTATTGCCCATCGGCAGCTTCGCTGTAATCTTCTGTCCGCTGATGACTGGAATATCGTTAACTGTCATTGTGCCTTTTTTGTTTTTCAGCCGTGGCTGAATCGTAATGGCATCTACTTTTGTATTAACCCTTGTTGTATAATCGTATATTTCGCTATTAAAAACAATGTTCTCTTTTCCTCCACTAACGACTAACTCCGACAATGACGCTTCGCTGTTTGCGTCCAACACCGTTATTGTACTTTTAGCCACAAATCGTCCGTCTAATGTTCTGGCCGAAATCTCAGCCGAGCCCGGTAATTTCGCAAATACCTTACCGCTCTGATCCACGGCAGCTGCATCAGCGTTGCTGCTGAACCATTCATATGCTTTGTTCGTTGCATTGCTTGGTAAGATCTCAGCAGTCAACTTCATCGTTTCATTCGTATAGAGCGTTCCGGTTGAGGGGGAAACCTTAATGCCAGTTACAGGAACAACGTCACTAGTAACCGTGATGCTAGTGGACGCCTTTTTGTTGCCATCAACACTAATTGCCGTAATAACTGCTTTCCCTCCAGCTATCGCATTTACTTTTCCATTGCTGTCTACGGTCGCGATCTGCTCATTCGATGTGTACCAATCTACACTCTTTTCGGTCGCTCCTGCTGGTAAAACAACCGCTTCTATTGCTTCCGTTTCTCCTGCATCCATTGTAAGTGTCTCTGGAAGGCTTAAAGCATTCGCAGCAATGTAGTCAAGATTTACTTTTGTTTTATCCAATTGGAATAAATCCGCTACTCCCCCGTTAAGGACGACTTCTAGTTGATAGAGGTTTCCGCCAATTGGCGTCAATTCAACAGGTTCCAGATCTCCTGTAAGTCTACTTACTCTCTTAATCGCATCCTTATTGTATTTTGCTAGATTTAATTGCACCGTTATCGTCTGTTCCGTCTCTGCACCCTCTCCGTGCTGCTCCACCGTTTTACCGTTACCTGATGTCAGTCCATTCATGAC
>NZ_JBFTSN010000173.1:0-12328 GCF_056400045.1 Paenibacillus sp. 01L418 | reverse complement strand
GGGACTGACCCCCATTTGTGAGACAGGGATCAAAACACCTTTCAAGTTTAAACGGCCAATCGCCTATAATCAACCGGCGACTGGTTATTTAGTTTCGTTTGAATACGAATTGCGTTATAGTAAGTGATGTAGTCTCGAACGGTCTGTTCAACGATTGCAGTCGTTGTATGGGTCAACCCTTCGAGGTAGAACGTTTCAGACTTTAGTGTGGAATGAAACGATTCAATGGGGGCATTATCAGCGGGCGTTCCCTTGCGGGACATGCTCATGGTAATGCCTTTTCCTTTTACAGCTTCCTGATACCCCWGCGACGTGTAGACGCTRCCCTGATCGCTATGCAGGATCGCACCAGGCACAGCTGGYAATTGATTGAGTGTATCYAGRACAAAGKCCGTRTCTTGYGTATCRGATAGACTRCTAGCTACRATCTCYCCGTTATATAAATCGAGGATGCTCGATAGGTACATCATTTTTCCRCCGAATGGTAAATACGTAATATCCGTGACGAGTTTATGCATCGGTGCTTCAGCTTGAAATTKCCGCTTTAAYAGGTACTCAGCTACATAAGCAGGCTGCCCTGTWTGCTTYCGTTTCTTTACTCTGACTCGACATTGTAGCTGCTCACATTGCATGATTCGTTGTACGCGCTTGTGATTAATCTTGTRCTTTTTTCGAAGCAGTGCAGTAATCTTTCGGTATCCGTAACGGAATTTATGCTCAGTGCAGAGTTCTCGAATCTCTTCAACCAKGCTRTCCAATGGCCGAGTTTCGTTTTTTGYTCTCCATCGGTAATAGGTAGCACGTGGCACACCCAGCCATGCACAAGCTTTGGTGATCGTAACTTCCCCGTGAATCAACTCAACCAGTTCAACTATGATTTTTGGTGACAACTCCTTTCTAGTTCCTTGTACTTTTTTAGCACATCTATTTGTTGCTTTAAGAACCGATTCTCCGCCTTTATTTGCTCCAGTTCCGAGGTAAACTCAGGTCCCTTACCGTAGCTGTATTGTTTGCCAACAGGCTGCTCTAAACGGTTTAACTCGCCGCTACGATACCATCGCATCCAAGTTTTCACCTGCGTTTCATTTCGTATGTTGAGTTGCTCCATTACCTCTTTGACCGGTATSCCTGCTATTCTCATTTCAATTGCTTTTGCCTTTATTTCCACTGGATAACTTACTCTTGTTGCCAACGTAAAAACACCTCCAAGGTTGTCTCCATATCTTACGACATGGTTGCATTTTCTTGAAGGTGTTTTGATTTGTCTCACGTTATGGGGTCAGTCCCTTCTGCTCATGGCAAAGGGACGTTCTTTTTTTGTCCAAATATAAGGAGGGAACACATCATGCACACTTTTGAACATATGCACACGCTTTTTATTGAGAAACATTTAGAAAAGAGAAGCGGTGAACGCAAAGCGAGATTATTAAGAGGACACAGCTATGGCGAGAAGCTCCTTCTTCAAAATGTATGGTGGCCGGTATTCGGCAATTTTGATTACCTGCACCCAGAATATGAAGTCTATGATCGGAACCGCAAATCGTATTTTCTTGATTTTGCGTTTCTCCCGCCTTTTGGGCGTTTTGATATAGAATGCGACGGTTTTCAGTCTCATGTCAAAGACATGGATCGCGAGAAATTCAGCTACTCACTAAATCGTGACACTTTCTTAACTGCATTAGGCTGGAAAATGATCCATTTTTCTTTTGACGATATTAAAGATCGACCAGAAATATGCCGCTCTTTGCTTCAGCTCGTTATCGGACCTTATTTATTGCAAAAAGTAAATATAAATCCCGTTTCAAAAATTGAAAAAGATTTGCTCCTGCTCGCATGGCAGCTCGGTCGCCCTATTCGCCCAATTGATGTTTGCAACGCGTGGAAGCTCAACTTCCGCACAGCCCGTAAGCTCCTTGCCGGACTAGCTGACAAAGGTTGGCTCCAATCCGTATCCAAAGGGAGAACCATCAGATATTATGAGCTGAAAAAAGACACGCTTGAGCTCTTATTCTAATAGGGCGTAGTGAGGGAATCATGATCAGTATTGCATTTCACCAGTAAACAGCTAATCGGAATTGTGAATTATGGTAGTGATTGCTTTAGTTGATTATGATAGTTAACCGCAATAGTGCATCGCGCTAGTGATTGCGTTAGTTAATTGTGCGAGTTAACTGCAATAGTACATCGCGCTAGTGATTGCGTTTGTTAATTGCTCTAATTAACTGCAATTGTGCATCGCGCTAGTGATTGCATTATTTAATTGTGCTAGTTAACTACAATAGTGCATCGCGCTAATTATCGTGCTATTTAATCACCATTGTGAATTAAGCTATCCTGTAGAAATGCAGGATAGCGGCTGGATTAGCTTAATTCGTAGCATCTATGTTGTATTTATACCATATAGCATCTCATTTATAAGCTTGCAATACCGAATTACGAGCTAGTTCCTGCAGAAATACAGGATAGAGAGGTTTTACTCCTAAATTAGCTTAAGTTACTGCAAATGTGCAGGATAGCCGCATCAATACAACTAGTTAGCCAAATAGACTATAGTAATCAACCGTCAGCAACAACGCGCAACAATCACGGTACGGGATAGCGAGAAAATTCATTTAAAACTAAGGACCAAAGTCCAAAAGCATAAACTCACCCAATAAAAAATCTATAAGTCATTCCTTTTTGGTTCAAATCTAGCAGCCCGTACTCACCTTTAATAAAGAAGCATGCTATTTAACCTACATCTTATGTAAATCCATAGCTGCCTGCAGTGCCAGCCCGCTCCCTAACGAGCAAAGACATCAAAACCTAAAGACCAAAGTGCCAGAACCTAAAGCCCACCAACTAAAATAAATCTACAAATCATACTGCTCTTGATCCAAAACAAACAGCCTGCTCTCACCTTATACAAGGGAGCAAGCTGTTTGATCTACATCCCATAAACATCCATAGCCGCCTGCAGTGCCAGGCCTGCCTCCAACTGATGACCGTGTCGCAGCAGAACGGCTTCCAGCGCGCCGAGCGTAAGCAGCACGTTGCGCTTGCTGCAGCTGTAGCCCATCGTGCCGATGCGCCATATTTTCCCCTTCAAGGGACCGAAGGAGCTGGCGATCTCGATGCCGTAATGATCAAGCAGCATCGAACGTACAGATTCTCCGTCTATGCCAGCCGGAATTTCAATACAAGTAACGACGGTCATTTTGCAGGCGGGGTCGCCGTAGAGACGCAAGCCCATTGCCTCCAAACCAGCAATCAACGCTCCTTCATGCTCACGATGCCGTGCAAAACGCGCCTCCAGCCCCTCTTCCAGCACGAGCCGCAGCCCTTCACGAAGCGCATAAAGCATGGACGTCGCTTCCGTATGATGATTGAGCCGAGCCGGACTCCAATAATCCTGCAGCTGACTCAAATCCAAGTAGTTGCTTTGAATCGGGCGCAGCAGCGGGTCATCCTCGTCGTCAGCAAGAAGCAGCCCTCTTTCAACCTTTTTGCGGCTGAGCAGCTTCACCTCTGCACGTTTATTGTACGTAATCGGCGCCATGCCTGCCGGTACGGATAAACACTTCTGCGTGCCTCCAATTACCGCATCGATGAGCAGCCGATCAGTCGCTACCTCAATACCGCCAATTGTCGCAACAGCGTCCACAATGAAGAGCGCATTCACTTCCCTGCACGCTTGCCCGATGCCTTCGAGCGGCTGCATTCTTCCCGTTGATGTCTCGCCATGCACAAGTGCTACGACATCAGGCTGATGCTCCTTTATGGCATTAACTATTTCCTCCGTTAAAAATACACTGCCCCAATCTTTCTCCAGTGTTACAACCTCAGCACCGCAGCGCTTCGCAATCTCGGTCAGCAAATGGCCGAAGCGTCCATAAATCGGTACCAGCACCTTATCGCCAGGCTCGATCAAGCCTACGAGAACAGCCTCTATCCCCGACCTCGACGTCCCGTCCACAGGGAATGCCCATTCATTATCAGTCTTAAATAATTGGCGCAGCATCTCCATTGTTTCATTCATTAATGCCGTAAACTCTGGGTCAAATTGTCCCAATATCGGATACGACATCGCCCGCAGCACCCGCGGATCCACCTCGACTGGACCCGGTGTCATAATCGTACGCGGTGATGGCGCCAAATCTTTGTATAGCTTCATAGCTCTTCCCCCTCATAGCCTAGTCGATACAGCAGCTCTGTCAGCACGAGTACACCAACCGCAAGCTCCCGTGGCTCTGTATACTCCTCCGGTGAATGCGATATGCCTCGTCTACTTGGAACAAATAACATCGCAGTCGGACAAATATGCTCAAACATTTGTGCATCATGCCCCGCTCCGCTAACCATTCGTTTCGAAGAAATGCCCATTTCACCACAAATATGATCCATATGCTGTTTGAGCACATTATTCATCGGAACCGGTTCTTCCCTAAACCACTCCGTCCCTTGAATCTGCAGCTGCCTCTCACCTGCCAATGCCGTAAAACGCTGTACGATCCAGCGGCAAAAGCTATCGAGAGCCTGTTCATTGGCATGACGCGCATCTACAGTAAATACAACCTTTCCCGGAACGACATTTGGTACATTCGGAAACACCTGCAGCCTGCCAGCAGTCGCCACTAATGGCGATCCAAGCCGCATAGCCTCTTGACGCAGCGCCCCAATCATCGCACTAACCCCTTCAAGCGCATCCCTGCGCATATGCATCGGAGTCGTTCCCGCATGATTCGATTCGCCAATGACTTCAAACTTCAATCTTCGTTGGCCAGCAATTGTTTCCACTACACCGATAGCGACGCCTTCCTGCTCCAGCACCGCCCCTTGCTCGATATGGATCTCAATAAACGCGCCAATATCATGACGGCGGCTATCCCTGCCCGTTCCTTCACCAAAGCCGCATTGCTGCATCGCATCCGCAAAAAATACATCTTGAGCATCCTGCAAATGAACAATTTGCTCAAAGTTTCGTTTGCCGGCGATGCTGCCCGATCCCCAGTAAGCCATCGGAAATCGGCTGCCTTCCTCTTCGCAGAGGGATACAAGCTCCAGCGTTCGCTTCGGGTTGCCGAATTGCTTTTGCAAATAATCAAGTGCAAGCAAACCCGCCGCAATGCCATAGGCTCCGTCATAATGCCCGCCTTGAATAACCGTATCAATATGTGAGCCCGTTATAATAGAAGGCGCATCCGGATCGTCGCCTTGTAATTTTCCGAATAAGTTGCCAACGTTATCAAACTCCGTCGTTAGACCGCAGCTCTCCATTTTGAGCGCAAGCGCTTGCTGCGTCTCCAGCCATCCCTCGGTATAAAGCAGCCGCGTTATGCCGCCTTCTTCATCCGGGCTATATGTTGCCAGCCAATTTAATACTTGCATAACCTGCGTCTCGAAATACGATAATAGCCGTTCCTTCTCTCTCGGATGGGAAAGTACACTTCGCATCATAGCTGCTCCTCCTTCCATTAACTTAAGCCTATTGCCTAACCCACTCGCCTTGCATACTCTCGCTTAACCCTTCCGATTCTTCATAGACAAGGCGACCCCTTACATAGGTAGCCTTTATTTTGCAATGAAGCTCTTCACCGACATACGGACTATGCTTATGACGTTGATACAGCTGCTCCGCTTCCAGCGTATAAGACTTGTTCAAATCAATCAGCACAAGGTCAGCGTCTGCACCAATGCGTATTTCACCCTTCGAATCTTGCAGTCCAAATCGTCTTGCCGGCCCGCTTGCCAGCAGCTCGCTGATCAGCGTGAGCGGCAGCCCCCGCTTCACATGGCCTTCTCCCACAATGAGCTCTACCGAGCTTTGCGCTCCTGCGATACCGCCCCAAGCATCAAAGAAGTTGTCCGCCTCCTTCATCGAGGCTGGACAAGGCGAATGATCCGACGAAATCATATCCACTCGCCCTTCGGCAACGGCATTCCACAGCTTCGCCCGCTCCTTGGCATCTCGCAGCGGCGGAGAGCATTTTGCCACCGCTCCCTTACGATCCAAATCAGCCGCTGTTAAAGCTAAATAATGCGGACAGGTTTCAACCGTAACGTTCATCCCGCGCTCACGCGCAGCCGTAATCAGATTAATGCCCGCCTCGCTGCTAATATGAACAAAATGAAGCGCACAGCCCGTTTGCTCCGCATAAAAGAGTGCCCGATTGATAGCCTCCAGCTCAGCAATAATAGGCCGCGAGGCCACATAGTCAGCAGGCGTCAATCGTCCTTCCGCCCGCATCGCTTGACCAAGCTTAGCAACAATCGGCTCGCTTTCGGCATGAAGGGCTAGCACCTTGCCGAGACCCGCGATGATCTTCATGCCTTCGAACAGCGTATAATCATCCACCTCTCGAAACGCATCCTCACTCGGATCACCCGGCGATGACATGAATGCTTTAAAACCAACCACTCCGGCTTCATCCAAAGGCGCAAGCTCATGCAGCTTGCCAGGCACCAAACCGCCCCAGATAGCATAATCCACATAGGACCGCCCCTCTGCAGCCGCCAGCTTCTGGTGCATACCATCCACAGTGACTGTAGGTGGGATGCCATTTAGCGGCATATCAATATAGGTGGTACAGCCGCCAGCCGCGAGAGCAGCGGACCCCTTCTCAAAGCCTTCCCACTCTCCCAAGCCCGGCTCATTCAAATGGACGTGTACATCAATCATGCCAGCCATAATGGTTAAGCCCGCTGCATCCACTACCAAATTCGCCTCTATATCATCGAGATTCTCGCCAAGCACAACAATACGTCCCGCTTTGATTCCTATGCCCAGCATTCGCACTTCATCCTTCAATACGACGCTGCCGTTTTTGATCAATACATCCAGCTTCTCTCGACCGACCATCTCACCCTCCGCCTTTCATTGCCCAGTCACTTTTATGCCGTTTATGAGCCGAATCTGCCAAATCGCGAAGCAGCTGCGCTGCTAATGAAATAGACCACGGACAACGAGGTCCGCGGCCCTATTAACTACCTATTTGTGTAAAACAAATCTCCTTATGGAGATGAGCATGTTTTAGCCGCACTCTATTTCTATTTCAGTTCTACTTCTATTTCAGTTCCGTAACTATCAAGCTTGCATCTACCTCTTTCAGCAGGCTCAGATCATGATAGGAAGCTGAAGCAGGAATCGATTTGATGTTGCCAACTGATTTCAGATACTCGCCGACAGCAGGCCCATTGCTTCCAAACACATAAGTATCGCTGACTTCCATCGAATACACATTCCGTGACATGATTTGAGTCAGCTCTTCCTCACTAAGGTGCAGCTCAGGCGCTAATGTTTTAATCGCTTCCTCACGGTTGTCATTGATATAATCCGTCGCTTTCTTCAAAGCGCGCAGGACAGCTTTTAAAGTGTTCGGGTTTTTCTTAAGGAAATCATCGGAAACTTGGATCGTCGTATGCACGCTCATCCAATTCACATCACCTTGCTTGTCAGGAAGCTCGCTCTTCGTGCCGCTGAAGAGGAACTTGCCGCCGCCTTGAATCGCCTTCGTAATGAACGGCTCCCAAGCAGCCAGTGCATCGATGTCACCCTTCTCCAAAGCGACAACCGCGTCGCTAGGTGCAAGATTTACATATTTGATTTTGCTTGCATCTACACCAAGCTCTTTAGCCATGTTATTGATTGCAATCGTAACGTCAGCACCGCTTGGAATACCTATCGTTTTGCCTTCAAGGTCCTTCGCGCTCTTCAACTCAAGCTTGCTTGAACCTACAACCGCTTGCGTGCCAGCAATTTGTGCGAGCGGCGCAATGATTTTGACCGGAATGTCTGTTGATTTCAAAATAATATCCATAAAGTTCGTTTGAATACTTACAGGTGCGCTGCCGCCGGCAACCATCGGTCCGATATCCGGCCCGCTCTCGATCAGTTGACTCGTTACATTAAGCCCTTCTTCCTTGAAATAACCAAGCTTGTCGGCAATAATTTGCTGCGATGAGATTTGTGCATCACGAACACCAACTAGCGTTAGATCTTTCATCTCAAGCTCAGTGGATGCCGGCGCATTTGCATTTGCATTTGCTGGCGCCTTCTCGTTGCCGCCGCACGCAGCAAGCACAAAAGTTAACGACGTAAGGACAATTGCAGATTTAAACCATTTTCCCGATTTTTTCATTGGTATTCCCTCCACTTATCTCTTTTTAGTTGTACTGCTTCAGCTTCGTATGTAGCGTTACTTCTCGATGGCATCTCGAAGTCCGCCTTTACGCCAAGCCATTACCCTCTTCTCAACCAGCTTCAGCAGGTAAGAAAACAAGCTATATTCTAGGCCAATCAGAATGATGGCAATGAACATATTCGATATTTTAAAATAATTTCTCGCATCTACGATGATGTAGCCAAGCCCTGATTTGGCCCCCATCATCTCGGAGACGATGAGCGCCGAGAAGGATAAGCCCAGACTCACCTGCGCGCCAACGAGGAAATTCGGAATGGCTGACGGCAGCATCACTCTCGTGAAAATTTGCCGCTCCGTCGCACCCAAGCTGAGCGCAGATCGGATCAGCGTGGAAGGCACCGACTTAAATCCGTCCAGCGTATACACCAGCACCGGGATAAACGTTGTCCACGCAATAAGCAGAACCTTCGGAAACTCGCCGATCCCGAACCAGATAATAAACAAGGGCAGCAGCGCCAAGGTCGGAATCGGGCCAACTAAGTTGAGAATGGGTGAAAACCATCGTTCAACCGTTTTGAACTTGCTCATGATGACGCCAACCCCTACCGCCACCGCACTTCCGATAACAAAGCCAAGCGCAATTCGAATCGTACTAGAGATCAAGCTGTCTGTAATAATCCCCGTCTTCGCGAGCTCCCAGCCCTCCGATAGCAGCATGGTCGGTGCAGGAAGAAAGTTCGGATTAAAAAACTTTGCCGTTTCATTCACTCTAGAGAACAGCTCCCAAAAAACGAAAAACATTATGGATGGGAGGATGTTATATTTCTGAAAAAACTGATTCATTGCCGATGGCCGTTTGCCTCGCGTCTGCTTGCTTATTACCGTCGTCCCCGTCCGTGAGGCCTGCATGCTTCCTGTGTCCTTCACGGTAGATAATTTGGCTCCGTTCATTATGACCCCACCTTTGCTTGCGCTAGCTCCAGATGCTCCTCATCCATAAGAACCCGTTCAATGCGGCTCATCATTTCGCCAAAACCAGCAGAATGGGAAGATCGCGGATGTTTAATTCCGACCTCGAAAATTTCTGCAATTTCACCATGCTTCATCACGACAACACGATCCGCGAGATAAACCGCTTCGCTTATGCTGTGTGTCACGAACAGGATTGTTGGTTTGAGCTGACTGCAAATCTTTTGCAGCTCTACTCGCATCGTCTCTCGCGTCAGTACGTCCAGTGCGCCAAACGGCTCATCCATTAGCAAAATGTCCGGCTTGCTCGCAAGCGCCCTTGCAATGCCTACCCGCTGCTTCATACCCCCCGACAATTCACCAGGATAATGTCCGGCGTATTGTTCCAGCCCTACCAGCTTCAGAAACTCCATTGCGGTTTCCTTCGCCTGTGCTTTTGGCATCTTCTGCACTTCTGGGCCGAAGGCAATGTTGTCCTTTATGGTCATCCAAGGGAATAAGGCATGATCCTGAAATACCATTCCTCTCGACTTGGAAGGCCCCTTAATTTCTTCTCCATCTACGGTAATCGCACCATCATCAGGCAGAAGGTAACCCGCAATCATATTTAACAGCGTCGATTTGCCGCATCCGCTATGGCCAAGTATGCAAATAAACTCATGCGAGTTAACTGTAAGATCTACATTTTTCAAAATCGTTCTGCTTCCAAAGCTTTTCCCAACCTGATTCACCACTAATTTCATTTGTACCAACCCCAATCCCTTGTTGTTGTCAGGTTATATAACACAAAATTGTTTTGTAGCTACATCATAATCCGAATCCATGTCATTGTCATTGTGCATAGTAGCTAAAAATATCCCATGTTCCTTGCATAATCCGCACAATCATATATTTACACCCCGCTGCATAGATGATATATTGTGTCATATAATCTAACATAAAAAGCATTGGCGGTGTGGTTATGCTCCTAAAAGAACTCTTATCTCTCCCGGTATATGCGAATGCAAAAATACTTGCCGGACATGACGGCATGACAAATAGCGTCCAATCGGTCAACATCATGGACGCTCCAGATATTATTAACTATTTGAAACCGCAGGAATTGCTTCTCACGACCGGTTATGCGATGAAGGATCAACCAGAGGCTCTGCTCTCACTCGTCAAAAGCATGGCTGAGTTCGGATGTGCCGGTCTAGCGATTAAGACCAAACGTTTTTTGCAGGAGGTGCCAAGCGATGTGCTTCAGTGTGCGGAAAAGCTTCATTTCCCGATTATCGAGCTGTCTCTGGCACATTCGCTGGGTGATATATGCAATGACTCGCTTAGCCATATTTTGGAGAAGCGCACGGATGAGCTGCATTATGCATTGACGACACATAAACAGTTTTCACAAATGATTATGCAGGGCAAAAGCACCGTCGACGTCATCGAAGCGTTGTCGCTACTTATCGACTCCCCGGTTATGCTGATCAATCCACAAGGCGGACTTCTACATCGTTCAAACGCTATGACAACGGATTTGTATCTTGCATTGTCGTCCGATCTTCAAGCAGAGCTGATCTCACCCTCGCTGCACAGCTCTTATAGCATCCCATTTACTTCTCCAACTTTCATTGGCGCACCTTTTACAGCTGTTGAGCTGTACCCGATTGTTACCTTTCAGCTAGAAGGATTGTTGGTCGCTTTGACGAGCGACAGCAGCAAACACTTCAGCAACTTAACGAAACATGCAATGGAACAAGCCGCCAACGTCATCGGACTCGAGCTTATCAAGAAGCAAGCGGTCAAAGAGCGGTCGCGGCGTTATAAAAATGAGTTTTTCTCCGACTTTGTTGACGGCCTCATTACCTCTGAGCAAGAGCTTATTCATCGCAGCAAAAACTATGATTTGTTGAATCATCCCGTTTACGTCAGCATTGTCGCTAAGCGCGATACCTCTTTTGATTCTTTTCGTCCGCCAAGCGCACTCGAATCTGATGGCCGCTTTATATCTGAGCGCGACCGCCATTACAATGTACTGAAAAGCGAGTTTTCGAAGCTTGATTTGCGTTTTGTACTTTTTACGAAAAACGAATACTTCTGCTTCCTTATCGCACTTAAGGCAAATCAAGATGCTGCCAAAGGCACCGAAGATAAGTTTTTAGGGCAGCTGAAGCAAATGGTGCTTTGCCTAAGCGAGCAGCACGGCATCCCCATCTCGATTGGCATCGGGAATCCGGTATCACA
The DNA here is from genome assembly GCF_056400045.1 of Paenibacillus sp. 01L418. Taxonomy (NCBI): domain Bacteria; kingdom Bacillati; phylum Bacillota; class Bacilli; order Caryophanales; family Paenibacillaceae; genus Paenibacillus; species Paenibacillus sp. 01L418. The sequence goes on along the minus strand of NZ_JBFTSN010000173.1, from coordinate 1,013 downwards.
GCTTACACAAGTCCCTTTATCCTATAAGGAAGCGATCGAAGCGCTGCAAACAGGTTACGACGCGCGAAAGAAGCAGTTTGTCCAACCTTACCGCGCCAAAGATTTCAGCAACTTGCTGCGGATGATCCCAAAGGAGGAGCTCAAGGAATATTACGAGGAGACGTTCAAGGATTTATTAAGCATTGAAGGCAAGGAGCGCAGCGATTTAATGAAAACGCTCAGCACCTTCTACGATACGCATTGTCAGCTTGCCGAAACGGCAAAGCAGCTGTTCGTGCATCGCAACACCGTCACCTATCGCCTCGAAAAATGCGAAAGGCTCACCGGCCGCGATTTGCGAGATCCCGTGGAGAGCCTTCGCTTCCGCACCGCATTTTCGATGCAGTTGATGTTCATGACAGACTAAGTGCAAACTTGAGCACTCGACTCGTATTACTTTCCACGCTGTAAGGGCATATTTGTGCTTACCAGCAAGATTTCGAGCTGATCTTATGCCAATTGCACCTAATATGCATATATATGTGCTTATTAGGTGCTAACTCTGGCACTTATGTGCTGTTAGAGCATCCGCGCCCTTAAAGCGGTTAGTCGAGCTTGCCCACCCGCAACGCTCTACCTAACCCCGCGCTTCGCCTTTTTACAGTTCAGCTTGTAGGTTTTTCCGTATGCCTTGCCGTAGCGTACGATTTTCCGAAGCATCGATTGGTCATCAAGCAGTAAGAACGGGCATGGATCAGGCAGCGTATTAACTTCAAGTATCCATGGCTTAAGCTCGCGATCAAGCGCAAGATCGACACCTAATTCCTTAATGCCGGGATACGTCTGGTGGAGCTTCATTGCGGTGAGAACGCCAAGCTTATCCATCCCATTCAACATACGCCGCCTCACTGGCGCACTCATATAACGCCTCAGCAAATACCCTGTTGGATAAATCGTTCCTCCCTGACTGCCATTCGTTACAATTTTCCGAGGATGAGCTACTCTGCCCAAAGTTCCCGTCGCCTCCCAAACCC
>NZ_JBFTSN010000172.1:0-12362 GCF_056400045.1 Paenibacillus sp. 01L418 | reverse complement strand
GACATAGGATCCTTTATTTGCTGGAATTAGGGCGAATTGAGCTCATTTTAAGTGTAATAACGTATCCTATGTCCGTTAGTAGGCTAAACTTGCGTTTTAAGCCAAAATAGCGGAACTAATGTCCGTTAAGCTCGATAAGAAATACTAGTTCCCTTTTACACCCGCCTCATACGCACACTCACCTCATAGGCTTTTGCCGCATACGCTACAGTAGGATAAATGCCTAATTTGCGATGTAAAGGAGTCTGAGTACTCTCATGGAATATACTTATGCTAATAATGTGAATTCTCGTCCAGCTAGCAAGGGCTGCGGTTGTGGTGGACCTCGAATGATCACGCCAACGCCTCAGCAAGGTGGTTTTGGGCCGGGCGGACCCGGCGGCTTTGGGCCGGGGGGACCCGGCAGTTTTGGCCCAGGTGGTCCCGGCGGTTTTGGGCCGGGCGGACCCGGCAGTTTTGGCCCAGGTGGTCCCGGCGGTTTTGGCCCAGGGGGTCCCGGCGGTTTTGGCCCAGGGGGTCCCGGCGGTTTTGGCCCAGGGGGTCCCGGCGGTTTTGGGCCGGGGGGACCCGGCGGTTTTGGGCCGGGCGGTCCCGGCGGCTTTGGGCCGGGCGGTCCCGGCGGCTTTGGGCCAGGGGGACCCGGCGGCTTTGGGCCGGGTGGTCCCGGCGGCTTTGGGCCGGGCGGTCCCGGCGGCTTTGGGCCAGGGGGACCCGGCGGCTTTGGGCCGGGGGGCTTCTGGATCGGTGGGCCATGGCTGTTCCCGCCTGCGGGACCGCAGGCGACCGTAACGGTTCTCATAAACGGTGGAAGAGCGTTTCCTAGCATAACTGAGGCGTATCGCATTCCTTTCCGACCGGGTTTGACCATCTATCAGGCTCTAGCTGAAACGGGGGTTGTCAGCTTCAGCTTTAATGGTCAAATTAATTCCGTTAGTGGAGTCCCTATTGGTGGCAATACCAGCTATCAACTTGTACTGAACGGACGCGTAATTCCAGCATCGCTGCTCAGCTTCCCGCTTCAGCGCAATGACTCTTTAGCGCTTGAACTCTTTTTAAGCCCTGTTTTGCGCGAGGATGAAATCGAAAATACAAGCATAGAAATTTAATTAGAACTGACGATGAATCAATAAATTCATCGATAAGGCAAGTCCCACAGCTATACAAAAAAGCTAGAAAAAGCGGTCTCCCCTGACCGACTTTTTCTAGCTTTTTAAACAGCATTCTTTTACTTAATAGCCTTACCTTTGCCGCTCAGCAGCTTTAATTGATCGTTCTCGTAGCCGACCTCATAGGTCACTTGGTATTTGCTTAACACATATTTGCCTTCGACCCGCTCATCTACTGAAATAACAGCGATAACGGTAGCTTTGTCTTCCCTGCTCTCCGTCACATGCATATTTTCGATGACCACATTCAGCGTCCCCAAGTAACCTGCCCTGAACTTCTCGTAGCTCGTCCCTTCCTTCCAATTGCCGCCTAGCAATGAATAAGCATAGACATAATCGGCATTGTTCAGACTGTCATAAAAATGAGTAACGAGATAATCAGCATATTCCTCAATCTTCGCTTCATCTTCCATCTTCAGTTCCTTATCCGAAAGCTCCAGATCGGGCAGCTTAGTCATCGGTTTAGTAGACCAGCCTTCTGCGATATCGATTACGTTCGCAATGGGGATACTAAAGCCAATTGAACCTTGCTCATAACCGGCAGAATTAATGCCAAGCACCGATCCCGTTTTCTGATCAACGAGCGGTCCACCGCTATTACCAGGAGCAATTGGCGCAGAAATTTGATAGAGATCCGAATACAAATAGGAATCAATTTTGAACGTTCTTCCTAGTCCGCTGACAATACCGGTAGTAACCGTATTTTGAAATCCGAGCGGACTGCCAACAGCAAGCACTTCGTCCCCGACTTCCGCTCTTTCTTTACGCTCTACCTGCAGCGGCTCCGTTCCAGCCAGTTCCTTCACACGAACAACCGCAATATCCGTTTCCGTGCTAATGCCAATGACTTTTCCGTCCAGCTCGCGTGCATCCGCTGTTTTAATTTTCACAGTATGGGAGCCAGCGACAACATGCGCATTCGTGATGAGATCCCCTTGCTTATTATAAAGGAAGCCTGAGCCTTGATCCCCGTTTTCATTTTCAATCATGACGACCAGCTTCTGCGTTTCAAAAATAATATCCTTAAGAGACTTCTGCTTCGTCTCATCAGCTACCGCAAGCAACGGCTTTCCCGTCAGCCTGTTTGGCAACTCTGAATGAATGGCTAACGCAGCAGCCAATCCTCCACATACAATGAGAGTAGAAGCGATGACGCTAATCCAAGCTCGTTTTCTCATCACATCTTCCCCTTAATCCAAATACCAAGTCGCGTGATCAACGACGACGGTTGTATTCTCTACATAAACCCCATATACCGTACTATTAAAGGTGATTTTCTGGCCTGGATCAACATAATCCGGCGTCGCCTCTGCCTTGCCCTTGCCTACCTCTTTGCCGTCAGCATCGTAGACGATAAATTGAACGCTAATCGAATAAATAGGCCGTGTAGCGGCATTTTTCAGCTCGCCTACAATATTTAAATCTCCGAACTCATCTAGCGTCGATTCGATTTTAACAACCTCGACGGCTGCCGTTTGATTTTTTAGATCCTCTGCTGCAGCCTGCTGCATCGCTTGCTCTAATCTTCGCTGTTCCCTTTTCTCGTAATCAGCCTGTGCATCAGTTATCTTTTTGGCCAGTGACATAATCCGCTCATTATCCTTGGCAAAAAGCAGCGCTCGGTCCGTCAGCGCCAACGCATCCGAATAGTTTTTTTTCTTAAGCAATGCTTCGGCATCCTTATAGCTTATATCGACGATTTTGGCAACAATTTGCTCTTTTACAGCTAGCGCCTCTTCACCGTCTAATTGATTCGCAATGTTAAGCCTTGACTCAAGCTCATCCACTGTATTCAGACCTGCCAGTTCTTCCGTCAGCCTCATGACACCAAGTTTAACGTTATAGTCGTCAAGCTGATGCTTAATCTTTATATAGATTGGCTCTTTATGACCCTTTAATTCACCGTTAATCCGCTCCAGTGTCTGTTCTGCCTCTTCAAGCTTACTCTCCTCCAGCTGCTTCCCCGCAGCTGTAATTGACTGTGCCAGCTCTGCGACAAGGGCAACGATCTCCGCATCCTTCTGCAGAGCGCCAAAGCCTGGACGCGCATCCGAGGCTTCCTGCAGCAGCTTCTGCGCTTTGTCATATTTCCCTGCTAGCGCCTCCGCCTTCGCCTCAACATGAAGCTTGATGACTCTATCATTTATTTCGGATTGATATATATAGTAACTAAATACGGAACCAGCGGTAACAAGCGCTAAAATTATAGGCATCAGCCATGCCAAAATAGAGCTCTTAGCTCTACGTCTCCGCGTTTTTTTAGGCTTGCCCGGCTGCTGGCTTGTTGCGTCTATCTCTACAGAAGCAGCCCGCTCCGATAACAGCATAGATCGCTCAGTACTTAGAGCCGCTGCAGTTTCTTCTCCATCAGCAAGCAATCTGCCGCACTGGCTGCAATAAATGGCATCATCCGTCTGTTTTTTTTCACAATGATGGCAATACACTTCCGTTCATCCCCCAGCCCACGTTTCTCTCTAAACATATCTATCTATTCTATATCAAAAAGTAAATGATCTCCATTTTTTTATAGTGGGAAATGGAGCCATATTTAAAAAAAGCAGCCTATCATGGTCACAATACACTGTGAACAGATAGGCTGCTTCTATTAATGCTCTTTATTTCACGCTATCATTGATGCTTTCGATCCATTTTTCGCTGCCGTCTTCATTGCGCTCAGCTTTGTGTGAGATCGTTGCTTCCTGTACATCGCCAAAGCCCCAGTGGCTTTGCGGCATATCAGGGAACAATGGAGCCAGCCCCTGAAGCGGTCCGCGATAAAGCATACGATTGATCATCGTAACTGCTTCAACACGAGTAATTTCTTTTTTCGGCTTAAAGCTTCCGTCCGGATAACCGGTTAAAAACTTGCCGTTAAACAAAGCTTCGATCGTGTCTGCTGCCCAGTAGCCCGAAGTATCCTTAAAGTGGGCTGTCGCAGGCGCGCTCACTTCAAGCTTGAGGAACCTTGCCATAACCGCTGCAAGCTCTCCTCTTGTAACTGCCGCATCTGGACGGAAAGAGCCGTCTTCGTATCCGCTGAAGTAGCCATTTACCGTAACGCTTTGGATGTAGTTCGTCGCCCAGTGACCTTTGCGAATATCGTTAAATGAAAGCGGCTCTTCCACTTTCTCGTTTCCAGATAGTCTTGCAACAATGGCTGCAAGCTCCGCACGAGTCAATGAGCCTTCTGCCTTGAATTCCTTATCCGGGTATCCAAGAATATAACGAGTATGAGTAAGCTCCCCGAAGCGATCTGAGAATACATTTACTTTTACTGATGATTGGACAGTGGCATTATTCCCAATAAACTCACCCGAAATATCAAATGCCGTATCTGCTGCTTTCATAAGCGGCCATTCGATGACCACTTTGAAGCTGCCGTTCTGTCCTCCTTGTACATTTGTTACTTTCCATACAATGGTGTTGTCTGTTACGATTCCGCCAGCTGCATCCACAACAACTGCGCCCGCTGGAATCTTGACCTCGATTTCTCCTGCTGCCATTGGACTGCTGGAGTTGTTTTTGTAATCCACCGTTAGAGTCGACGTTGTTCCTTCTTTTACTTTGTTCTTGTCGACTGAAAGTGTAAGCGCAGGATTGGCAGATGGAGCGCTTGCCTCAATAGGCGTCAGCTCTAGATCATGTTTGACAATCTCCCATTCAACGGAGAGAACTGGGCTTTTATAGTTATAGAACCCATTCTTCATTACGCCAAGATAATAGTCCGTTTCTGGATACACCATATAGGCATAGAAACCGTGTGCATCCGTCAGCTGTTCTGGACTCGCATTGTCATTTGGTGCAAAACCAACGAGAGCCGGCAAAACAACCTCCGTGTTAGGTATAATCCCTTTGCCTTTATTTCTTGCTGTGTCCGCGTAATAAAGAACAACGGATGCACCTTCAATTACTGCTTTTGTAACCGAATTAGTAACCGTTCCATATGGATCGACAAGCGCCTCAGAAATATTCATTTCCCCTGAAGCCGTTACTTTGACCCCTGCATGGCTGAAAATAATTTCCTTGCCAGGTTCAACTTTATATCTAATTTCCAGCTCGTATTCTCCAATAGCAAGCCCATTCGCATTAAATACGCCTTGTGGGCTAAGTGAAAATGCTTTCGGAGCTCCACCTTCGGAAATGTAGCTGCCATCCGCTTGTTTCAAATAAATATTTGTTTTAGCAAGCAGATCACTGTTAAACAACGAGGACTTGCCATCTGGCTGCTTAAGCAGCACGATACCTGTTACCGTTTTCTCAGATTCAAAGTTTTCCTCGCCTGCTCCTGTTACTTCACCAACTTGAGCCGATTGCTTATAGGTTACAGGTGTAGGAACGCCGCCAACATCAACCGTTTGCGTCACTTCCAACTCATAAACGACATCGCCTTTTGGAACCACGACATAATAAGCTCCGCTAGCATCGGTAATAACCGTTTCATCAAAGTCTGTTCCTGGAGTGATAACGCCGTCGCCATCTAGATCAAGCGTTACGCGAACACTTGCGCCAGCGATTGGCGAATTCRTATCTCCCTTTGTAATAGACCCTTTAACTGCAGCAGGCAAGAAGGTAATGATGATCTCATCCTGCTCCTTCAAGCCACGCTCTTTGTTGTACACATTCGCTTGAATCGGAATCTGCTGCTCGTTGATGCCTGTAATTTGCTGTGATTTGTACGTAACCTTCGCTAACCCTTGTTCGTCAGTGACCGCGGTGTTTCCACCAACAAACGTCCCTTTACCTGCAGGAGCTTCAAAAATAACCGTTACACCTTTAATTGGAGCGCCATTTGCATTTGTAAGCAATGCCGATAGCTCGGTAGTTGATTTGCCATCGCCCAAAATTTTCTCTGGACTTGCGGTTAACGCCAGTACCGCTTTAACCACTTCAAAGCTGTTATCCGCTAATTTTGTCTCTGAAGGCAATAAGCCTCCTTCAACGTCTAGCGCCTTAAATGTAACTTCGTATTTGCTTGCTGCTGTTAATTCAGGAAGTAAATACGTTGTATTTTCCCACTTCTTATAGCCGTCTGCTACGAAGGTATCCTGATTGACAAGCGTAAGCGGTACGATAATACCGTTCACATTCGCCGTAACGCTCTTAGCAAGCAAGGAACTGACAGCACTCAGCTTAAGCTGTTCGCCTGGAATGATGTTTAATACCTTTGATTCGCCTTGCGCTTTGTCTCCGGCCCATCCATCGAGCGCTCTATGAATATTAATCGTCACCGTTGCAGGAGCTGAAACTTGATTATCTCCATCCGTTACAGTGTACGTAAAGCTATCCTGTCCAGATATAAAATCCGAAACCGGTTTATAGATCCATGTATCACCTGATACATTATAATCGGCAGGCTCTAGCGTACCTTTTCCTGGATTGCTCTCTAAACCGTAAACAAGCTTCGTAACTGTCTCGCGATCTGAACCTTTAAATACAATAATAATATCAGTTGTGCCTTCGGCAACATTTACAGTGATTGGTTCTGCAACCGGCTTGCCGTTGTAGCCAATAGTGATTGCAGCAGCCGCTTCTGCAAATTGTTTCCCATCGCTGCCCCTCCAACCAAATTCAACCGTGCTTCCTTCTGCTAATGAGGTTGAAGGCTGGAATTTAAGACTTTCCAAATCGCTTTTTGCAATGATTTCAGTACTGCCTGGCACCATATAGACAGACTCACCAACAGAAGGTGTGTACCAAAGCGTTCCGCTCTGATTAAAATTTGCTGGAACAATAATCGCAACTTCTTTCAGCAAATCGCCATCTGCATCTGTGTAACGAGGCGATTCCGTGAAATCCGTTGTTTTAAAAGCAATAATTTCACCAGAAAGTCCCGCTTTTATAATGTCGTCTACGACTGGCGGAGTATTAATAGTAATCGTAACCTTCTTGTTTTCCTTCGCATATTGCTTGCCGTCCGAGCCGTTCCAGTCGAATGTTACTGAACCCGTCACGCCTGCAGCAGGCACAAAGGTTAAACCATCTAAGTCACTTGCTTTAATGACAAAGCCGGCAGTCGTAATGTCATAAACTGGGCCATTGCCTATTTGAAAAACAAGCTTGCCTTTTGCAGGATCTGGGAGCGATACGAGCTTTACTCTGCTTAAGCTCTCACTGTTGGAATCGCTGTACGAATCCGTAAAGTCCTTAATTGCAAAAGGCACCGTGCCACCTTTTAATATCTCCTTGTTAATCTGTTCTACCGTTGGAGCAGCATTCGCTTTAATAGTTACCGCAGCTGGCTGCTTCGCGTATTTCGATCCATTATAACCATTCCAATTAAATGCTGCCGTACCTGTGAATCCAGCATCAGCTGGAACAAAGGATAACGTATCCACTTCACCGATCGCAATTTCATCACCGGCTTCAACTGCCTTGCTGCCTAGGAACAAGGAGCCTTGTCCCACTGCTGGCAGAGTAACTATCTTCACACGCTGAAGTCCATTGAAATTAGCAGCACCGTTTGCTTTCGCATAATGGCTTCTAAACTCGTCAGCTGTAAAAGCAGTCGGCTCATATTGAAGACCGTCCTTCGCAATGTTGCTCACGACAGGGTCGTTCGTATAAGTAATGCTCACATTTGCTGGCGATAAAGAATACTGTTTGCCATCAAATCCATCCCAAGTGAAGGCAACTGTGCTTTCTTCCGCCAAATTTGCAGCTGGAACGAAACGCAGCGTATTTAATTCCGTTAAAGAAATTTCAGTATTAGAAGATACTACGAAGTCCACCCCTTCGGATGTATAACGCAGCTTTCCGCTATTGGAAAAGTTGGCTGGCAGGTTAATACGTACTTTCGTCAATAAATCGCCATCCGCATCGCTATATGCATTCGCATTAGTGAAATCGGTAGCTTTCATTTGAACCGTATTGCCAGCTATAGCTGCAAAAGAAATGTTACTAACAATTGGCGCCGTATTAATAGCAATGGTCACTTGCTTATTATCCTTCGCATACTGAACGCCGTCTGAGCCATTCCACTTAAAAGAAACTGTACCGCTGGCATTGCTCGCAGGAACAAAGCTCAGCTTGCCCAAATCAGCTGCACTGATTTCATCGCCCACGGCCACAGCTGCAGCAGAACCGCCGTTTGTGATCATCAGCTTACCGGCAGCTGGCGCCGGCAATGAAACAATTTTCACCTTGCTTAAGTTTTCCTTCGGCAAAGTTGCATCCGTATACTGGCTTGTGAAATCTGAAGCTGTAAATGTCAGTGTTTCACCTTGATTAATAGCCTTATTCATATCTGTTACAACAGGAGCGGCATTTGCAGTAATCGTTACCGTCCCATCGATAGCCGCGTACTTGCTTCCATCGTAGCCATTCCACTTAAATGAAGTCGTGCCCGTTAAACCTGCTGCATCTGGAACGAAGGTCAATTTAGCGACATCTGCCTTAGCAATTTCGTCATCTAATTTAACGTCCACTCCTGCAATCTGGAGATTGCCGCCGCTTGGAAGCGAAACGATTTTCACTTTTTCAAGCTTAGCTGCTTGCGCTTCACCTGTTACACGATAATATTTGCTGCTGAAGTCAGTTAGCGTAAAATTCGTTGGCTCGTATTGAGGTCCCGCTTTTGCAATATCTTTTACCGCGGGGTCAAACGTAGACATCGAATAAATATGCTGAGCTGTTCCAGGTTCATTCTTATCTGGCTGCTTGTCGAACAATATAATATTTACAGTGTATTCTTTGCTTGGATCTGCTCCAGGAGCATTAAGTACAATGTTGTCCCATTTCTGCTCGGTTCCTTGCTTGGAGCCGCTAAAGTACTTCTGCGACAAATCCAAGTTTTTCTCCCTAATCTCATTGCCGACTTTCGTTTTCTCAATGACGTTGACTTCCATATAAAAGTTTCCGTCTTTTTTAGGCAAGAAACCTGTATTTATCGTTACTTTGTCTTTCGTAACAGCAACAGCGGCTCCGGTAATTTCTCCGGTCTCTCTCACGCCGCCGTCAATGACAAGCTGACCCCAATCGATGGTCGTCACCCAGCCGCTGTTGAAATTAGAAGTATTCATGAAATAATGATGTACGGAAATACCAACATATAAATCCTGATTGGCGACGATACTATTCCATTGATCAGGTTTAATTTCCAGAACGGTCGTATTCCACACATCATTTTTTCCGGATAAAGCGCCCAAGTTAAATGCTTGAGGGAATTCCTTCTTGTATGTAGCAGACCCAAAATTTGCTGGCCATGGGGTTGTAGGTGCACCTAATGCAATATCTGCAGGGTTAGATGAGAAATATACACGGTCCCACTCGCCTGTACCGCTTTTGTTTGATTCATCGTATTCGTCTACATCAAGAGCCCGTATAAGCATATAAGCGCTTTTTGTAGGTTTGGCTTTAATGTCTTTAATTTTAAATTCGATTGGATAAAGAGGTGTACCGTTCCCCGTGCTGCTGTCTACATCGCCGTCAGCTGCACTGTTCGCCGCTCCGCCGCCCCAGTTATCCGTACCGGTAAAATAAGTCGCTCCTGTATCAAGCGCTGCAGCACTTGCTGCATATGGAACAGGGAAAAGCTGAACGAGCAGCACCGCAAATGCCATAAATGCGGTAAATAACCGTTTTCGCCACAGTCTGCTGTTCATTCGACCTCTGTTCCTAGAACTTCTTGGTTCCATAGACCTACCATCTTCCATCATTCCCGTACTCTCCTTTACTATTAAGATCGCTTTCAAAAGTTGTCTACTTTCTTATGTCTCTTTTTTATAAGTCCGACGACCTATAATAACATTCGTTTCTGTACAAATTCTGTACATTTTCGACAAGAATAGTGGAAAAAGCTAGAAATTAATAAAAAAAACGACTCCCTCGCATAATTAAATGCTGGAGTCGTTTTTTTGGTATATAGATGATTGAATAATAGCTACCTAAGCTTGCTCTTCTTTTATAACCTTAAGGCGTTTCATTACATCATTTGCGCCGCGTCCGTAGTAGTCGTGCAGCAAGTTATATTCCGCATACAGCTTCTCGTAAACTGCAACGTTTGCCGGAATCGGCTTGAACGTTTCTTCGCGTACACGAGCCATCTTCTGAGCCGCATCAACAATGCTGTCGAAACCGCCCTTTGCGGCACCAGCTGCTACTGCTCCAAACATCGCTGCACCAAGTGCAGGCGTTTGCTTGGATGCTGCGACCTTGATCTCGCGATTCGTTACATCTGCATAAATCTGCATAAGCAGCGCGTTCTTCTGCGGCAATCCGCCGCATGCGTACAATTCATTTACTTCAACCCCGTTGCTGTGGAACGCATCGACGATTTTGCGTGTGCCAAATGCCGTTGCTTCAAGAAGGGCGCGGTAAATTTCCCAAGGTTTCGTTAGCAAGGTGAGGCCTACAATGGTACCTGTCAAATCTGTATCTACAAGAACCGAGCGGTTTCCATTCCACCAGTCAAGCGCCAGTACGCCGGATTCGCCAACGTTCAGCTCGCTGGCTTTGCGAGTCAAATAAACATGTACATTTTCGCCAGCCTGCTCTGCCTCTTGAAGTACGTAGGCTGGAACAGATTCCTCAACGAACCATTCAAAAATATCGCCAACCGCTGATTGTCCCGCTTCGTAGCCAAAGTAACCCGGAATGATGCCGTCCTCAACGACACCGCACATTCCTTCCACTTCCTTCTCTTCCGTTCCGAGCAGCATGTGGCAAATCGATGTGCCCATCGCCATAACCAGCTTGCCTGGCGTAACGACGCCAACACCTGGCACCGCCGCATGTGCATCCACATTGCCAACCGCGATCGCCGTGCCTGGCGCAAGTCCGATGCGTGCAGCCATATCAGGCAGCAATTCTCCAGCCTTCGAGCCAAGCGGTACAACTTCACCGCGCAGCTTCGTTTCTGTCAGGTTTTCTAAACGAGGATCAAGCGCTTTGAAAAAATCCTTGCTTGGATAGCCCTCTTGCTTATGCCACATGCCTTTGTAGCCGGCCGTACAGCTGTTGCGAACAATATTGCCGGTCAATTGGCCAATAACCCAGTCCGTCGCTTCAACAAATTTATCTGCAGTTTCATAAATGTCCGGTGCTTCATTCAAAATCTGCCATGCTTTGGCCATCATCCACTCTGATGATATTTTGCCTCCATAACGCGGCACCCACTTCTCACCGCGCTGCGCTGCCATTTCGTTGATAAGGTTAGCCTCATCTTGTGCAGCGTGATGCTTCCACAGCTTCACCCAGCTATGCGGATTATCCTTGTAGGCATCCTGTACACATAGAGGATTCCCTTCTCCATCGATGGGAAGCATTGTACATGCTGTAAAATCGATGCCTAAACCGATGACATCAGCAGCATGGATACCTGATTCCTTCATCACCGCAGGAACCGACAATTCCAACACTTCAATATAGTCAAGCGGATGCTGAAGCGCCCAGTCATGCTCAAGCTTAATGCCAGATACCGGAAGCTTCTCATCAATAACGTGGTGAGTATACGGCGTGACATGCTCCGCTACCTCGGCACCGTTAGATAGATCCACAAGAACAGCTCGGCCCGATTGCGTGCCGTAGTCTACACCAATTGCGTATTTTTTGCTCATTATCCGAATCCTCCTTATTTTTGGCCGTAGTAGGCGTTCGCTCCGTGCTTGCGTAAATAGTGTCGGTCCAATAAAGCTTGATCCATGGGCTGAACATTCGGGTTAAGCTGATACGTATGAAGAGCCATCTTCGCCACTTCCTCCAGCACAACCGCATTATGAACGGCGTTATGCGGGTCTTTGCCCCAGCAAAAAGGAGCGTGGCTGTTTACGAGCACCGAAGGCACTTGGTTTGGATCGATATGGTTTTTATTGAAGGTTTCAACGATGACATTGCCCGTTTCCAGCTCATATGCGCCGTTGATTTCCGCTTCTGTCATCGCGCGTGTGCAGGGCACCTCGCCATAGAAATAGTCGCCATGCGTCGTGCCAAGCGATGGAATAGAGCGCCCCGCCTGTGCCCAGCTTGTCGCCCAAGGCGAATGGGTGTGTACAATTCCACCTATCGAAGGAAACGCTTTGTATAGCAGCACATGAGTAGCCGTGTCCGAGGAAGGTCGAAGATTTCCTTCAATTACATGGCCATCCAAATCTACGACAACCATCTGCTCGGCTTTTAACTCCTCGTAAGGAACGCCGCTCGGCTTAATAACCGCATAACCAGACTCTCTATCTACACCGCTGACGTTGCCCCAAGTAAATG
>NZ_JBFTSN010000171.1:0-12389 GCF_056400045.1 Paenibacillus sp. 01L418 | reverse complement strand
GTATAACCATGAGGGGTGAGTAAAATACATGTATATAATCTCGGCTGTATTGTATTTCCTGACGCATCACCCGTTCTGGTCATTGTTGATAATCTTATTTTTCAGCTTTGCCATGGGGATCTTCTTATCGATATGGCGTAATCATGGAAAATGGTTTTTCATACTGCCGTCTTTGGGGCTTCTGGCAGCAATTCTCAACATTTTTATCACGCATTATCTAAACTCATTATTTCTTAACGCAGTTGGAACGGAAAGTACTGCAATCATTGTTTACGCAGAGGAAACTAACTCCCTTTACAATGATCAATATGTTTGGAAGTACGAAGCGGTCCTCAAAACCTCCGAGGGGCAAGATATGGAGGCGAGTTTCACTACCATGTCCGCCAGTATTTATCCGCTGCGTAATGCCATTCTTATTCCGCCTAAGGATGAAGTTTTCGTCGCCAAGTATGTTCCAGGTTTCGAACGTAATCTCCTCATCATGAGCGATAAGTCAGAATACGGGAAGAAATGGATAATCAATAAGGATTTGAAACCGATTATAAAAGCTGAAGCCAAGCTTGCAACAAACTCCGGCAACTCAAAATTCATTTCGCAATACCGCCAAGCGCTTCAAGCGTTCATCGAAAAACACCGCAATGGGCCAGATTCAGCCCTAATTCGTCAGTATGAGCAAAAACTCGAAGTACTTGAGGCGATGGAACGTGAGAGACAATCTGAATAGTATTGAAGGGTTCTAATTATTTTTATAACAAGGCTGGCTACGGATATATTGGTTGTTGAGATAACGGGATACAATAGTTGAAATATAAAAAATGTGAGCAGACACTGTGGTGGCCTGCTCATTTTATTAAAAGGGACTTGACTATAACACTAGTGTCATACTTTATGATGAACTAAGAATACAAAGAAAGGAGGTTGAGCTATGAAAATGAAAATAAGTCAAATAGCGAAACAGACCGGCACTAGTATTCGATCCTTAAGACATTACGAGAAAAAAGGGTTGATAACCGCTTCTCGTCTCGACAATAATTATCGCGAATTTGATGATTCTATTGTCGAAGTCATTCATACGATTCAACTCTATCTTAATTTAGGACTTACAACGGATCAGATAAAAGATATTATGTATTGCCAATATCCCGATAACGACGAATTCGGCGAAAAAGATGAGTATTGTGATGAATTACTTCAAATCTATGAAACAAAACTGGATGAAGTTATTCGACAACAGAATGTTTTAGCAGATGCGGAATTAAGCTTGAAAAAGCAAATCAATTTAATGAAAAACCACCAAGATAAAAGAAATCAAGGAGGCTGAGCCATGACGGTTTTAGTAACAGGAGCAACCGGAAATGTGGGTCGCTATATCGTTGAAGAACTCGTCCGAACAGGTCATAATGTGCGTGCGTTGACGCGTAACCCGGCAAAAGCAAATTTCCCCAAAGAGGTTGAGGTCGTATATGGCGATCTTGCTTCTCCAGAGTCTCTTGTGCCCGTGCTGAAGGGCGTTACAAGCATGCACTTAATCACTTTTAACAGTGAAGGTTTTGGCCCGCTGCAGACTGGACCCGAAATTGTTGAACTGGCCAAGAAAGCTGGAGTAGAACGAGTCACAGTATTGTGGAGCGGTGTGAACGGACCCGTGGAGCAGGCCGTGGAAGCGAGCGGCTTGGAGTGGACCTTTCTCCAGCCGCCTCCAGAGTTTATGTCCAATACACTTATCTGGGCAGAGTCCATTCGCTCGGAAGGCATTGTGAAGGAGCCGTTTGCTGATTCTTTGGATGCGATGATTCACCCGGCCGACATCGCTAGTGTCGCTGCAACCGCACTGACCAATACCGGTCATGCAGGTAAAATCTATACGYTGACTGGACCTGAAGTGTTAACGATACCAGAAAAGGTTCGCACGATCAGTACTGCAATCGGGAAGGATATCCAATTCGTCGTGCTCACCGAAGAGCAAGCGCGCGAACGCATGCGGAATATGGGAGCTCAAGAGGATGTTATTAACTTTGTAATAGGCTGGCATGCCAACCCTCCTAAATCTGCGTATACAGTGGTTCCTACCGTCGAACAGGTCACTGGCCGCCCAGCACGCACCTTTGCCCAGTGGGTGTCTGAGCATGTGCAATATTTTAAAAATCAATAATTTGAGATGTTACAAAGCAGCAACTATAACGGAATGAGAAGATATTTTATTAGAGAGAACTTCTCTGCAGGGTACTGCGGGGAAGTTTTTTTGCTTATTCTTGTTTTTTACTGTCGGGCAGTATGGTTCCAATATGTGTTAAAATTGGGTAACAAAAAAATAAAACTAACAATTTTTCCTGAGGTGATTCAGTACAATGAGCTTAAACCCTTATGAGGTAAAAACAAAAGAGGATATGCTTCATTTTGTAGCTTCTTTAATGAGCGATTTGGATACAAATAAAAATGATTGGGAAAATCCGAATTTGGAATCATTTTTAGAAGGGATGAAGGCGTGGCTTGAAGATTCAGGGACTAATCTTGAGCCAGATTGGCGTACTTTCGCAATTATTCTCTCTGCCGGAAAATCCTACGAGTGATGATTATTTATTAGTCCAATTTTGATAGATTAATTTACTTTGAGAGCACCTTAATGCAATGATCACAAACTTTTTAAATAAGACGTTATAATGGAAGGAAATTTAATACGTATCACTATACTCCCACATCGGCAGCTAGTTCCTTGATCCATATGATGGATCAGTCTGTTATGCATGAACAAAATCATATATTGTAAAATAAGGTAAAGATATATTTGGAGGAAAACAATTTGACTTTTGAACTGGTTATGATTATTGTTTTATTTCTTTTAAATATTCCAATATATAAATTTCTGTTCCGTATTTTCTTTGTGGATGAAAATGATTATAACGAATCTATTCGGCATACGTTCACTCCTAACATAATCTCATTTTTTAGAGGGGAATACTGGAAGGATAGAATTAACACAGCGAGACTTCAGTTTTTTATACTTTTTTGCATAGGAATAGTTGTGTTGGAATACATCGTTTTGAATAAGCTAATCGATGTTTTTCGTTAGCTTGATTGAACGATCAACAATTGTAAATTGTTCACTTTCCATATTTGGAGGCGATTACTGTGGCTATCGGAGATTATCAGTTTATTCTATTTCCATTTGGAAATGAACCAACCGTTACTGAAGATGGGATGGAGTTTGTTGGGCAGAATAATTTCGACTTTGTTCAAACAGTAGAATTACTCAAAAACTCAGCTTATATAAAGAATGAACCAACTTTGAAATCTTGGAATTCATTTAATGATGCGTGTTATTTTCTCTATGATGAGGGGATATACAAAGTTGAGATCGAACTAAATACAGGAACCGAATCAGAAAAGGCTGAAGAGATATCTGTCAGAACTAATGTTTATAATGGAGAGGGTAGTGTAACAGAAGCATTACGAATATGTAGGTTGTTATGCGCTTCCTTGAATTTGAATTGCTGGAGCATGAAACTTCGTAAACTAGTTGATTTGAATAATGAAGATGATATGAAATCTACAATAAATCATTTTAATAAGMTAAGAAATAAGGACTAGCTCCCTAAAATTTGTTTAACTAACAGGAAACATTAGTTAAATAACATAAATTGATGATCAGGCGCTTCAATGGCCTGCTAATTTTATTAATCTAATGGGTAGATCAAAAAATTAATGGTAACTGAATCTATGATCGAAAAATAATGAAAGCATATTTAATGAGGTGGGTTATGCTCGAGTTGAGTAGGAACGAATTTACTAAAGTATTACCGATGTTTTCAAAAATCCAAAACAAAGCAGTCTTTGCCTTTTCTGTAATTGAACATGTGCAAAATGGAAGGATATTTGTAAACAGTAGATTATATCCGTCTGCTGCTTTTCTTACAAGTTGCGGTGGATTTTATTGTTTAGTTGGTAATGCCTCAGATTGCAGATTTAATGATGCTGTAGCGAACTTTCTAAATCATAAGGACAACCACATTGGGTTCTATGCACTGGCGATGTTCACAGACGAATGGGAAAGAGCTTTCCAGAAATATCAACTAGAACATGCAAATAAAATAAAACGTACTTATTTCCGATTTAATGATCAAAAGTTTATTGAAAATAGTAAAGACATACATATAAACATCGATGAAGGACTGCAATATGAAGCGCTAAACGATGATATCTCGAATAGATATCGCGAGGATTTCTACACATACTATAAGCTAGTGTGGGATTCCAACGAGCATTTTAATGAGCGCGGCATCGGACATTTTATTACAAAAGAGAATAAAATCATAAGCGTTTGTTCATCTCCTTACGTTGGCAGAGGTTTTGCTGAGATTGATATTATTACAATTGAGGAACATAAATGTAGAGGGCTCGCGACAAAAGTTGGTATCGAGTTTATCAATGAATGTCGGAGTAAAAGACTACTACCAAACTGGAGTTGTCATTCAGATAATCAAGCATCGATATCTCTTGCCAATAAACTTGGATTTGATCAAATCGCAGAGCATCCGATGTATTGGTATAGCATGTAGCGTGGCGAGAACCCATTGACGTACGGAGCGCTTTGAMAGCGAGGACATCTCAGATATTTAAAGGTTGGCAGCATGATCAATATAGGGAAAAGAAATTGTAGAATATTTTGAGATTAGTCTCCATAGTATAGAAAGGAAATTTTATATTCTACAAACTTGCTTCGTTAAACTTGTTATTGGACGGTGACGAGATATGAAAAAAAGGTATTTATTAATAATGGTACTAATGACTTTTACTGTTCTTTCATTAACGGGTTGTGTACCTGGAGATGGCGTGAATAATGCTCAAAATCCTGCAGGTTTTTTCTGGGGGATATGGCATGGCTGGGTTGCTCCTATTTCAATTATTATTGGCATTTTCAATCACGATATTAGAGTATATGAAATTTACAACTCTGGCTGGTGGTATGATATAGGTTTTTACATTGCTGTCATCAGTGGCTTTGGGGGAATATCACTTTCTCGACGAAAAAAAGTAAAACGAGAAGAATAGCTGTTTGTATAATTAGGTCGTTAATCTAACAGATATGGTGATTGAATAGCATAGAAGAATGAGCAGGCACTGCGGTGGCCTGTTTTTTTTTATTAAGCTAACGGGCAAAATAGTTATAACCGAAAATTACTAACTACGCATTGAATTTACTAGTTATAATTATAACAATTAATCATTATGTGGAGGTGTATCTGTGCAAGAAATAGACTACAGCACTTACTTTTGGCAAGACGAAGCTATACGATTGCGGGGAATTTCACTAGAAGATTGGGAAAGCTGTTATGTAAGTGGATATGACACTCCTGCGCGTCGATTGTTAGAATGTACAATAGAATTGCCGCCTACAATTTCTGAAGCAAAAAGATTTGTTGAGGAAAATACGGACTTTTCATCAACGAACAGTAGAATTATGTTTACCATTGAAGACCTGAATGGTGTAAGTGTAGGCGGTATTAATTTAAATAGCATTGACGAGAGGAATGGAACATTCAGCATAGGCATCGTGATTGATAAACCCTACCGAGGTAAAGGATATGGAACCAGGGCAGTACACATGCTCCTAAGATATGCTTTCTTCGAGCGTAGACTAAATAAATTCAATGATTATGTTCTTGAAGGAAATGAGCCATCGGCTAGTATGCTTAGAAAAGTAGGGTGTGTTCAAGAAGGAATCAGGCGTCAAGTGTTTTACATAAACGGAAAATATCATGATTCCATCTTGTTCGGTTTAACGAAGGATGAGTATGTAAATTTTCTTCACAAGGACCATCAAAATACATAGCCTGGTTAAGCTAACGGAAGAATAGAGATTGATAAACATGTTAGTGCACTTATTTAAAAATAAAATTTAAACTCCTAAAAAATTTGAAATGTTAGAGAGGTAATTAATGAAAAATATAAATGTTGATGTTGTTGTAAAATTAATAAATGAACAATTCCCAGAATGGTCTGAGTTAGAAATCAGACCTGTAAAATTTAGTGGGAATGATAATAGAACTTTTCATTTAGGTGAACATATGAGTATAAGATTGCCAAGTGCAGTATCCTATGCACCTCAAGTGGAGAAAGAGCAAAAGTGGCTGCCATTGTTATCAAAAAAACTTTCTTTACCCATTTCCATGCCAATAGCTAAGGGGAATCCTAGTGAAGAATATCCTTGGCCATGGTCAATCAACAAATGGTTGGAAGGAGAGACATTGTCTCAGGAAAATTTAAATGATCTTAACCAATTGGCAATAGACTTGGGTTCTTTTTTAATTGAATTACAATCCATTGATGCTAGTGAAGGTCCGTTAGCTGGGGAGCATAATTTCTATAGAGGCGGATCTATAGCTGTATACGATGGAGAGTCAAGATATGCAATTGAGAATAATAAAGATGTTTTTAATGAACAGGTATTAAAAGAAATTTGGGAATCGGCCCTTGATTCTAAATGGGAAATGGAGCCGGTTTGGGTCCATGGTGATATTGCACCAGGAAATATACTCATTCAAGACGGAAAACTTTATGCAGTCATTGATTTCGGTATATTGGGAGTTGGTGATCCCGCTTGTGATGCTGCAATGGCTTGGACATTTTTTGATGAAGAGAGTAGAAAGATATTCAAAAGTGTATTAAATATGGATGAAGGAACTTGGAACCGAGCAAGAGGATGGGCGTTATGGAAGGCGTTAATAACCTACAATGGTAATAAAAATACTAACAAAGCTATTGCAGACGAATCATATAAAATTATTAATATAATCGTAGACGACTTCGAATCAGAGAAAATTAAAAAATAACTTTAACTGCCGTTTAACAGAGACTTTGTTTTTCGTCCTAGATTTTCTTTTAAATGATTTGTACATGAGTAAGAATTACAATGAGCAGGCGCTGCGGTGGCCCGCTCATTTTATTTAATTAACAGGCAAGCTAGTTCAATTGAGCAGCGTTATGAGTTATAAGGACCGACGTCAAAACAGTACAAGCTATAGGTCTCAAATGGATAATCGAATTTCTTCTCCTACTTCTGATTTTGTTCGCCATAACAAGACTAATGATAAAATCACAATCACCAGACAAATCCAATACACCGATCGAAATCCTGTAAACTGGGCAATGATACCACTGCCGAGCGTTCCTGCCAGCCTACCAATAGTGGAGGCGTTGGTATATAGCGTTGTAGCTACTCCCGGTGAATCAGGCATCATATTCGTGAAATAGCTAAGTCCATTGCCCATTACGATTGCCACAAACGTTGCCTGCATAAGCTGCGCTATAATCAGTTGAATCGGATCGTTCGAAACACCTAAGGTGACGAAATAGAAAATAGCAATAATGCTGCCAAACATTAAAAGAGTATGATTTGATATCTTTCTACCATACGCACCTAAGATCAGCATAATGGGAATTTCAAGGCCGGCACAAATACCGACCACTAATCCAACATCCGTATGCGTGCCTTGAAGCTCGTTCACAATAAAGAGCGGCGTATTGATTAAATTCATCGCGTTAACCGTGAACAGAAAAATAAAAGCGATAAACGGCAGCCTGATCTGCCTGTTAATGAGCAAAGAGGTACCTACTGTGTTGCTCAACCCATTTTTTTTGGATTTGCTTTCCGGCTTGAAAGAAACAGGAATATAAGAGATGCTGTCGTAAGATAGATGGCGGATGTCACCAGAAAGAGACCGCTATACCCAATCGCCGCCAAAAGGAGAGTCCCTGCCAATGGTCCGATTAGAAAGCCTAGAGAGATCAGAGAACGTAATGCAGACATCGCTAACGTTTTGTCGTCGGATTTGCTTTCATTGGCAGATTCCTGTGCATAAGCATAAATTTGCGGTATGGAGGCAGCACCAAATCCACTCAATATACTGACCAAAATCAGCAGAATAAAGAAGTTATCGAATGTCAAATACGCAGCATACACCAAAGCAGACGAAAGCATTGCTGCAATCAATATCCATTTTCGGTCTAGACCGCATCGGACGTTTGGCAATGAGCGTGTTCACCAAGATACCGCTTAACGAACTTACTGCCATGAACACGCCGAATGCCCCGGTAGTCATCCCTAAATCTTCTGTGAAATACAGAGCTAGATAAGGAGTTGTAATCGATATTCCGATTCCGATCATCAGCATGCAGATGACTAATAAACGGTATCCTTTAATTTCGAACAATTTCTTTAATCGTGCGTGCAATCTTTAATCCTCCTTCTTCCCACCCAGGATAGCTAGATATCAAGTTTCCTGGTGCCGATCCATTTCACCATTTCAGGATCCCGATGTGAAAAGAACTGGCTCTGTTTCGTATCTAATGCAGCAATTGACTCCATATCTTTAGGGTCCAATTCGAAATCAAAGATATTGAAGTTTTCGACAATTCTTTCTTTACGAGCCGACTTTGGAATGACAACGACTTCTCTTAGTGTTAGCCAACGCAAAACAACCTGAGCAACGGATTTATTATGCTTTTCGGCTATAGCTACCAATAATTCATTTTGAAACAAGTTATTTTTCCCTTCAGCAAATGGCGCCCAAGACTCGATCTGAACATTGTTCTCTTTCATGAAGGCTGCATTTTCGATTTGCTGGTTGAAAGGGTGTGTTTCCACTTGGTTTACGGCAGGAACAACTTCATTATGAATAATCAAATCTATTAGCCGATCCTCATGAAAGTTACTTACGCCAATTGCACGGACCTTTCCTTCACGATAGAGCTCCTCCATAGCGCGCCAAGAGCCATGCACATCGCCAAAGGGCTGATGAATTAAATACAAATCCAGATAATCAAGCTGCAATCTTGTTAGTGATCGTTCAAATGCCCTCTTTGTGCGCTCATAACCTGTATCCTGTACCCAAAGCTTTGTAGTGATAAATAACTCTTCTCTTGTTATGCCACTCCGTTTTATTGCTCTACCCACCGCTTCCTCATTTAAATAAGAGGCAGCCGTATCAATCAGGCGATAACCTGCTTTAATAGCTTCATGAACGCTTTCTTCACATTCATTTGCATCTGGAATCTGAAAAACACCAAAACCGAGAGTAGGCATTTCAACACCATTGTTTAGAATTACTTTTTGCACGGTAAGACCTCCATTATTTAGTGTGTAAGTGCAGGGAGCTAAAAATTAGCAAATTCCTTATCAAATGATTCGTTGTATATTTACCGATTACAACCTTATTATGCACTGGATTAAAAAGAGACAGTTATCCCATTCGTATCAAATGTTTGCCTAATCCTCTCACTACCGCTTATGTAACAAATGCATATGGTCTATAATTGAACTATAAAAATAACGTCGTTGGAGGGGCCAATGTCTGAGATAATTATGAAACAGCAGAATGAACTCGCCGAAATCATTAAGCGTTATTCTGGAAAAGACGGTGTGCATCCTACCGCTATTCCATCCTTATTTTTCATCCATATCTCAAATGTTAATGTACCCAGGCATGGAGTATACAAACCTTCCTTATGTATAGTTGTCCAAGGTGCGAAGGAAGTATGGCTGGCGGAGGAGTGCTATAGATACAGTCCTGCTGAGTATCTTGTTGCAACTGTTCACTTGCCGGTCACAGCCCAAGTTACTGAAGCGTCTCCCGACGCGCCGTATCTGGGTTTTAAACTTGAATTTACACCAAGCCAAATCTTAGAGGTTCTACATGAGTCTGAAAATCAAGTGAACTCGAAAGTTGATCCAAAGCGGGCAATGTTTGTCAGCCAGATGGAATCGACTTTGTTGGATGCGGTCCTCAGGTTAGCTCGTATGTTAGATAATCCTAAAGATATTCCGGTTCTTGCTCCATTAATTACGAAGGAGATTCTGTATAGGGTGCTGGAAGGTGAGAATGGAAATGTTTTAAAACAAATTGTAATGGAGGGCAGCTCAATCCACCAAATTAGAGAGGTTATTGAGCAGATCATGAATCATTATGATCGCAGTTTCCGGATTGAAGAGCTTGCCGAAATAGCGAATATGAGTGTCTCCTCGTTTCATAGGCATTTTAAAGAAGTAACGGCTATGAGCCCAATTCAGTTCCAAAAACAGCTGAGACTGCAGGAAGCTCGTCGCCTGCTTTTAAACGAGTTAACAGATGCCACTGATGTCGCATTTCGAGTAGGCTATGAAAGCCCCTCGCAATTCAGTCGAGAGTATTCGCGAATGTTTGGCTTTCCTCCAAGACAGGATATAAAGCGGCAGAAAGCTTAAAAGGTTAGAAATAAATCCGAAACCAGATAGGTAAGGAAATACTTAGAAAGTAGACATAAGCCAACTTTTTTCTTTTTTTGGTATTTTATTGATTAGTAACCGCTGTGGCTATTAAACTAACTGAAGGATCAAATGAAAAATAAAATGTTAATAAAAAAGAGAATATTGTTGGTGAAGTTAAAAAATATATTTTAGGAGTGTCGCTAATTGATAGGTCCAGATATAAAAAGTGTTTTCCCAATGAAGGATATCAGAAGCTTATGTTTTCTTAAAAATATAGTGGTTAATCCAAATATTGAAGTTGGAGATTACACCTATTATGACGATAATAATGATCCGTTAGGCTTTGAGAAAAACGTTCTTTATCATTTTGATTTTATCGGTGATAAGCTGAAAATCGGAAAATTTTGCGCTATAGCATCAAACGTCAAATTTATTATGAATGGTGGGAATCATAATACAAACTCGTTTACAACCTTTCCTTTTGGGGCATTTGGAGGAGAGTGGGAAGCCGGCCTAAAGAATCTAAGTGGTGGTTTCAAAGGGGATACAGTTATAGGGAACGATGTTTGGATAGGCTATAATGCTACAATTATGCCGGGGATTCATATTGGTGATGGTGCGATAATCGCAACTAACGCAGTTGTAACTAAAGATGTTCTGTCTTATTCCATTGTTGGAGGTAACCCAGCAAAATTAATCCGTTATAGATTTGACGAGGAGACTATTGATATTCTCAATACTTTGAAGTGGTGGAACTGGGATGTTGAAAAAATAACTGAATATATTCCAATTTTGACAAGCAATAAGACGGATGATTTAAAAGAACTACTGAAGTCATTATAAAAAAGGTATTATGCTAACAAGGTAAGATAGTTGGACAAATAAGGAGCAGTTTGCTATGGCGACTRCTTCCTTTTTCATTAAGTAAGCTGGAAGTTAACGCAATTGTCAGGAAAGAATCGTGGACCGTTTCACGTATTTTAAATGTATATATTTTGAAGAAACAGAGGTCTGTTCATAATGATAACCGCAAAAACGGAAAAAGATATTAAAATTGACCCTGATTACTTACAGTCACTATTACGGCGAGTTGTAGCTTCTCAAAATTTACAGTTATTATCGTGGAATTGCAATCCTCTTGGAAAAAACAAGGAAGAAAGTTCGGTTTATAGGATATCTTGTATAGCTCTGGACAATGATAGAAAGCAAAATTATACAATGATACTCAAGATATTAAAACCTGATCCTATGCGTAATCAAGTCAATCACTACTACTACTGGAAACGCGAAGCTCTGGTTTATCGTTCAGTGATTCTGAATCAATTGCCACTTGGTATAAGGGCTCCCTTATGCTATACAGTAGAAGAGCATCCGGATGAAAATGTCTCGATATGGCTCGAGGATATAGCTATTGAAAATGTCCAAAGCGAATGGTCATTCAAGCACATGTGTAAAATATCCTACTTACTTGGAAAATACAATGGCGCATACATAACAGGGACACCTCTCCCAACTGAATCTTTTTTATGCCACAATTGGATGCGTTCTTGGGTGGAGGTGTGTGCTGCTTATGCTAAACCCATTGAGGAGCAAAAAGTTATTTGGGATTCTTACTTGATTGATTTTAATGGTAAGAGCTCTATGTGGGAGCTTTATCGTATCAATAGAGACCGAGTAAACAGCTTGCTGGAGACATTAGAATTACTGCCTCGTGTATTTGCCCATCAAGACGTACACTGGGATAACATTTTTATAGAGCAACTGAATGGAAATGATTCATTAATAGCGATTGATTGGCAGTTTGCAAGTATTTCAGGTGTAGGGGAAGAGCTTGGTCGAATGTTTGGATATGCGTTATTAAAAAAGAAAGTTCCAGTTAACAAGGTAGCAGAGTATAAGGAAGAATTATTTCTAAACTATATGCAAGGACTCAGGGATGAGGGATGGGACGGGGATTTCACGCTTGCCCGTTTCGGTTTTACTGCGAGCGCATCGCTTAGGTTTATCATGGTTATTGATAAGATGCTTAGTAACTTAGAAGTAGACGATAAAACAAAGCAAAAAGAAAAATCAAGTCATCTGTTGTTAGTCACTCAGGCACTGCTTGATTTGGCAGAAGAGTCTTGGAACCTAAGAAGTCAAATAC
>NZ_JBFTSN010000170.1:0-12419 GCF_056400045.1 Paenibacillus sp. 01L418 | reverse complement strand
CCGAGAAGGTATGGCTAACCCGTATTAATGGAGAAGATAGTGCGGGGATGGCGATTTGGCCGACGCACACCTTAGAGCAATGTGAACATTTCGCTGAGCAAAATAAAGCGGACTATGAAATTTTGTTCTCCAAGCTGGTTGAATCGGACTATGGGAATGAAAGTGATTACTCAGACAGTAAAGGAAATCCGTTCACTACAAAAATAAGCGATATCCTTACGCAGGTTGTTTTGCATGGCAGCTACCACCGCGGACAAATCGCTTTATTGCTTAGGCAAGCTGGAGCAGATCCGATACTTACAGATTATATTATCTATGAGCGACAGGCAGCTTTAATAGAAAAAAGTATGCCAATTTCGAAATAGAAGTTGAATATGACGAAGCGAATCGTTAGTATAGAACAATGATATGACAATGATGTCGAGGTGACAGTCATGATTATATGGATTAATGGCGCGTTTGGCGCTGGGAAGACACAAACTGCGTATGAACTGCATAAAAGAGCGGAACATTCATTTGTATACGATCCAGAGAATGTTGGTTATTTTATTCGTAAAAATACGCCGCGTTCAACTCATACGAGTGATTTTCAACACAATCCGATGTGGCGTGACTTTAATTATGCGATGCTGAAGCATCTCGATGAAACCTATGATGGCATCATAATCGTACCGATGACAGTCGTTAATCCGCAATATTTTGAGGAGATCATTGGTCGCTTACGGGGAGATGGAGTGGAAATTATTCACTATGCTCTGTGTGCAACGGAAGAGACTTTAATGAAACGACTTCGGGGCAGAGGCGAGCGGAAAAACTCTTGGCCGATACAGCAAATAAAGAGATGTGTGGCAGCTCTTTCGGATGAAAGGTTTGGTCACCATCTGCAAACGGATCATTCGTCCATCATGGATAATGTGGAGCATATCGCTTCGCATTCGAATATTCAATTGCTGCCGGACCAAAGAAGCTCGTTAAAAAGATCGTTTGACCGCGTGATCACGCAGGTGAAGCACATTCGATTTTAAGAAAAAGAAATTAGGAAACTGGGAGGAACATCATGTCTAACTTAATGAACAACAAGGTAATCGTAATTATGGGTGTAGCCAATGAACGCAGCATAGCTTGGGGAGTAGCTAAATCACTGCATAATCAAGGTGCTAAGCTGGTTTTCACTTACCGTAAGGAAAGATCATTGGAAAAACTCAAAAAACTGCTCGAGCAGCATCAAATAGAAGCGTTGGAAGCCGTTTCCTGCGATGTGCTTGATGACAATAGTGTTATTGAGGCATTTAAGCAATTGGAGCAGAAGGTTGGCGTTATTCATGGCGTAGTTCATTCCGTCGCGTTTGCTGAGAAGGATGAGCTGCAAGGGGAATATGTAGACACAACAAGAGAAGGTTATTTGCTTGCGCAAAACTCCAGCTCCTACTCGTTAGTTGCCGTTGCGCGTGAAGCGAAGAAGCTTATGACCGAAGGCGGGAGCATCGTTACGCAAACGTATATCGGCGCAGAACGAGTGGTAAAAAACTATAATGTTATGGGCGTTGCGAAAGCCGCGCTTGAAGCCAGTGTAATGTACCTTGCTGAGGATTTGGGCAAATATGGCATTCGTGTTAACGCGGTATCTGCAGGTCCAATTCGGACGCTTGCTGCAAAAGGCGTTTCAGGCTTTAATGACATTATGTCCACGATCGAAGAAAGAGCGCCGCTTCGTCGCAATATAGATCAGGATGAAGTTGGAGATGCAACGATGTTCTTGCTTAGCCAGTTGTCGAGAGGCATCACAGGGGAAGTTCTTCACGTGGATGCCGGTTATCACATTCTTGCTTTGTAATTCGTTCAAATAAAAAATGGCTCAGATCTCATAACGAGGTCTGAGCTTTTTTTATGGATGTTTTAACCTATGCGGTAGAGTCGATTCGAACGATAGGGTAGATCTGTCTCCTGCAATTCACTTTATTTTGATTGAATAGCGGCTTTGATTTGAAGATTGACAGCTTTTACATCAATAGAAGGTAGTGTTTTATCTTCAAGCTTATACTTTTCTTTTAAGCTTAAAATGCGATAAACGCTTTTATCCAGCATATCCCTCGAAATAACGCCGTCGCGTGCATTTTTTTTGAGCGATTGGAGGACGGATAGCTGCGTTTTGTAATCATGTCCGATGAGGATGATATCACTTCCAGCCAAAATCGATGTGACTGCAGCTTTCCCAACATCAAAATGCTCCGTTATGCCGCCCATCGTCATATCATCAGTCATAACGACTCCTTCATAACCGAGTTCCTCGCGCAATAATTTCGAAATCATCTTTTTGGAAAGGGAAGCAGGGTAGTCTTTATCGATCTTCGGAATTAACAAATGGGCAATCATAATCGCATCGGTATCCTGCTGGATCGCTTCGACGAATGGAAGCAGCTCAAATGCCTTAAGCTCTGCCAAGGATTTATTCACGACAGGCAGATCGAGATGAGAATCTACTGAAGTATCGCCGTGTCCTGGAAAATGCTTGACGACTGCAGCCACTTGCTTAGATTGAATGGCTTTCATCGTTTCCAGGCCATGTGTAATGACTGTTTCTGCGTTGGTCCCGTAGGATCGATTGCCGATGACAGGATTTTTTGGGTTGCTGTTAATATCTAATACAGGCGCAAAATCCATGTTAAATCCGATGGAGCGAACTTCTTCACCAAGCGCTTGTCCAATTTGAAATGTGTAATCGGTATTGCCAGCTTTACCAACCTCAGCGGGGGGAGGAAGCTTAATGTACTCTTCGGGCATACGATTCACTTTCCCGCCCTCTTGATCGACACTTAGCCATAGAGGTGTTTGATTTTTTTGATTGGTTTCTTTTAGCTGATTAAGCAGTTTTAATATTTGTGYTGCATCGTTCATATTGTCCTTATACAAAATAAATCCGCCAACCCGGTATTTTTCAATCAGCTCTTTTGCCTGCTTATCCATTGAAGTACCTTCAAGACCTACGATGACCATTTGGCCGATTTTCTCATCTAAAGTCATGTTGGCGATTTTTTGTTTGAGCGGATCATTTTGTTCCGCTGGCTTGTCAGTCGATTTGTCAGTCGGTTTCGGGCTAGGCATAATCGTTGGCTGGTCACTTGGACTTATTGTTGGTGATGGAGATGTTGAAGTGTTACCCGTACTGCAACTTGAACAAATGATTAAAAGGGTTAGTAGTGTAACTGCTTTTTTTATCATCATAAATTCCTCCCTCGTTGCATGATCACCTTTATTGGCACGACTTATGCCTGCTGACAATTTGAATATTGCTCATTTTCCCATCATAAGCTGTATAGGTTATGAAAGCTACTACACATATTTTAATGTCGAGGAGGACTATGATGGAGGATCATCCCCAAGATCCAAATAGCGGCTCAGTTATCCCTCAGCCCATTCGAGCAAGTGATGGAACGGGAAATATAGACCAAGGTCCGCGTGATATTATGCGTGATATTGAAAACCCGAACATGCTCGTCCCTCCCGTTACCGATTCGGGTTTGCTTCCTAATTTGAAATTTTCATTCTCGGATACACATATGCAATTAAACAAAGGCGGCTGGTCACGCGAGGTAACCGTTCGAGACTTACCGATCGCAACAACTCTCGCGGCAGTCAATATGAGTCTCACAGCAGGCGGCGTTCGAGAGATGCACTGGCATCAGCAAGCCGAATGGGCTTATATGCTGCTTGGTAAAGCACGAATTACTTCAGTTGATCAAGCTGGACGCAATATGATCGCTGACATCAGTGAAGGAGATCTTTGGTATTTTCCGGCAGGCATCCCTCATTCCATTCAAGGGCTTGAGGGAGGCTGCGAATTTTTGCTTGTTTTTGATGATGGAACCTTCTCTGATCTGAATACATTATCCATATCCGATTGGTTTGCACATACGCCAAAAGACGTGTTGTCTGCAAATTTTGGCGTTCCCGAAAGCGTTTTTCAACATATTCCTTCCGATCAGGTTTATATTTATCAAGATAAGGTGCCAGGGTCAATTGAAAGCCAAAAGGTGCAATCTCCATATGGTGAGGTTCCCTCTCCATTTACACATCGCTTGTTGGCGCAGCCACCACTTAAAACTTCTGGCGGAAGCGTGCGGATTGTGGATTCCTCGAACTTTCCTATCTCGAAAACGATTGCTGCCGCCCTCGTAGAGATACTACCGGGAGGAATGCGTGAGCTTCACTGGCATCCAAACAACGATGAGTGGCAATATTATCTTGCTGGACAGGGTCGAATGACCGTGTTTGCTGGAAACGGTGTCGCTCGAACCTTTGATTATCGTGCTGGTGACGTTGGATACGTACCATTTGCTTATGGACATTATATCCAAAATACGGGCAGCCAATCACTTTGGTTTTTGGAGATGTTCAAAAGTGATCGCTTTGTTGATGTGTCATTGAACCAGTGGATGGCGCTAACTCCGTGTGAACTGGTTGAAAGTAATTTGCATGTCGGTCCGGAGCTGATGGATGCCCTGCGCAAAGAGAAATGGCCTGTTGTAAAATATCCGAACTTCTCCTATAAACCGAAGTAAGCAGATATGATGATAATGAAGATTTTCTAAAAAGTGATTTCAAGCTTTTTGGGAAATCTTCTTAATTTTGTGGACAGGTTCTCTTCTAAAACAGCAATGTGGTAAAGTATAGCTATGATGATAGATAGGAATAGTACAAATTTTATATAAGAACACGAACATAGGAGAACGATGATGCTGAAATATAATATTTGTTTTATTAAACGCGCCAATGAAATATTGTTGCTAAATCGTGAGAAATCCAGCTGGATGGGCTGCTGGAATGGGATTGGCGGCAAGCTTGAACCGCAGGAGTCTCCGAGGGAAGCGATGATTAGAGAGATTGAAGAAGAAACGGGTATTCGTCATTACGATTTGCATTTTAAAGGATTAGTTACCTGGTCTGGCGATAATTTTGATTTTGGCGGCATGTATGCGTATATAGCAGAAGTGCCGGCTTCCTTTGGATATGCGACACCTAAGAAAACAGATGAAGGGATTTTGGACTGGAAAACATTCGAATGGATTATGGATAAAAACAATGTCGGCATCGTGTCCAATATTCCAATCACACTGCCTATGATGCTGAATGAAGCCCATAGTTACGATCATCATTGCGTCTATAAAAACGAGAATTTAATCGATATTAAACATAAAGAGATTTCTTCCAGCATCGAATCAGATACTTCTAGTAGAGAGCTATATTTAAGCGGTTACGCGATTAAACAAGAATCGCATAGTTAATGAATGTACAGTAGAGAGGATGAGTCGATTGATTAAAGCGTTGGTCTTTGATTTTGACGGTCTTATTATTGATACGGAAACGCCATCCTATTATGCTTTTCGTCAAGTTTATGAGGAGTATGGAGTAGAGCTGCCTGTGACGCTGTATGCCAAATGTGTAGGGACGTCGCTGGATCAATTTAACCCTTATACTTATATTGCCGATTGTGTAACTGAAACGATAGATTTAGCAGCTGTTAAAGCAAAATTTAAAGAAGTCTATGCAGAGCTTCTTAAGTCAGCTGATATTCGCCCAGGCGTGATGGACTACTTGAATGAGGCGAAGCGTATGAATCTCAAAGTTGGTCTCGCATCCAGCTCTCAGCTTTCTTGGATAAAGCCATATTTGGTTAAACATCAATTGGATCATTATTTTGACAGCTTCAGTACAGCTGATGAGGTCGAACGGGTCAAACCTGATCCGGAGCTGTATTTGCTGGCGCTGCAGAAGCTTGGAGTTGAAGCGAGTGAAGCGATTTCATTTGAGGATTCTCTAAACGGGTTTTTAGCAGCTAAAGCAGCGGGACTACATACAGTGATCGTTCCAAACGAGCTGACGAAGGATTTTGCTTTTATGGATTATGATTTACTGATTCCTTCAATGGCAGATAGAAGCTTGTCTGATCTTATTGAAACGAGAGAATTAAAGGCACCACGTATAGGGGAGAAGCGTTAAGTAATAAAACCATCAAGATTTCACAGCATTGTTGATTTACATAGAGGATTAGGTTATTTTTCATATAGAGAATATTCATACTTACAACATACAGAATTGAGGAATGAAAATTGAAATTTAGACCTTGTATYGATTTGCATGACGGTAAAGTGAAACAAATTGTCGGTGAAACTTTGAATGCCGAAATCATAGAAAACTTTGTATCCAAACAAGATTCAGCTTATTATGCAGAATTGTTCAAGAAAGACGCGCTTACGGGCGGTCACGTGATTATGCTCGGCGGCGGAAACGAGGAAGCGGCAGTTCGGGCTCTTGCGGCATATCCTGGCGGCTTGCAAATTGGCGGTGGTATTACTGCGGATAACGCTGCTTTTTATTTGGAGAAGGGCGCTTCGCATATTATTGTGACCTCATATATTTTTAAAGATGGTCAGCTGAATGAGGATCATCTTGCGAAGATCGTCGCTGAAGTGGGGAAGGACCGTTTAGTAATCGATCTAAGCTGCAAGGAGAAGGACGGGCAATGGTTTGTTGTGACGAATCAATGGAAGCAATTCAGCGAGTTCGTTGTTAACCAACAAAACATCTCATTCCTTGAGCAATATTGCAATGAGTTTCTTGTTCATGCTGTTGATGTGGAAGGCAAGCAGAGCGGCATTCAGCAAAGCCTCGTTCGTTCATTAGCTGATTGGGTAACGATTCCGACAACCTATGCCGGCGGGGCAAGGTCGATTGCGGATATGGATCAATTTAATGAGCTTTCAAATGGCAAGCTGGATATTACAATCGGCAGTGCGCTTGATATTTTTGGCGGGCAATTATCCTATGAGGAAGTTGTTGCCTACAGTAACAAGGCTTAGAGAGAAAACAGCAACGAAGCTGGCTAACTGAGACTTCGTTTCCTAGGTGGTGTTAAGGATGGATGTGGAAGAATATTATTGCAGGTTAAGAAACACTTTTCCAGCAAACCCAGAACGCGAGCCTATTTTTTTATCCATGGAACGGATCTGCGACATATTGTCTTGTACACGCAGAAATGTACAAATACTTTTGACAAAAATGATGGAAAAGAGCTATATCGAATGGTTGCCCGGTCGTGGCCGCGGCAATCTCTCGCAAATCGTATTTCTTGTTTCATACCGTGATATCGTTCTCGGCAAAGCGAAGGGGCTAGTCGAGAGAGGGAAGATCAACGAGGCTTGGAGCATGCTCGAGATGCTTCAGGATCCAGCTGTGAAATCCGAAATTATGACATGGTTGTCTGAATTATTTGGCGTGAAGAGGGATATGGAGGAGAAGGATGTACTGAGATTTCCCTTTTATCGTCCTCTCTTGCGCTTAGATCCTGYTTTCGTCTGTCGCCGCATGGAGACGCACTGGATAGAGCAGGTTTTTAATACATTGGTCAGATATTCAAATCAGGATGGTAAATTCCACCCTCAGCTCGCTCATTACTGGGAAAGCAACGTGATGAAAACGAGCTGGACGTTTTTTTTGCGCAAGGGCGTTCGTTTTCACAATGATAAGATAATGACCTCGCGAGATGTCGCATTTACTTTTCAAAGACTGCTCACAAGCTCGCCTGCGGAGTGGTTAACGTCCAAGATTAAGGAAATAAGAGAAACGAGCAAGTACAGCATTACCTTTGAGCTAAATGAGCCTAATGCGCTGTTTCTTCATTTCCTTTGTACGGAACGTTATTCGATTGTACCTGAAATGCTCGATGGTACTGGTTCTGATGAGCAGTTTGCCATCATGCCTATTGGGACTGGGCCGTTCAAGATTACCAAAAACAATGAGTCTATGCTCGTTGCAGAAGCCAATGAGTTTTATTTGGAAGGTTGTCCTCATCTGGATCGCATTGAAATGTGGGTGTGGCCAAATTATGAGGAAAATCAAGAGCAGCTGCAGTCAGACGGTGAAGATCAACTGGTTTATTTTGAAGCGCAAATCAAGGAGAGTTTAAGACCAGCGCTGGCACAATTGGAGAAAGGCAGCACTTTTATTACCATCAATACAGCGAAAAAAGGCATCACGCAGCAAATGAAGTTCCGCCAGGCTTTGCACTACGGAATAGATCGGCAGCAAATGATCCACGAATTAGGCGGCATTAGGCACCAGCCTTCAACCGGCTTTAATTTAGAGGATACGGATAAGGCTTTCTATAACGATTATGATACGCAACTAGCGGCAACATTGCTTGAAGAGTCAGGATATAAGGGCGAGACCATTACGTTATATACTTATGAAATGCCTGCGAATGATCAAACTTCGAAATGGCTGCAAAGGGTTTACAAGTATTTAGGCATTTCACTGGAAATCGTAAAGCTTTCGCTCGAAGAGCTTGCTAATCCCGAAATCATAATGAAAGCGGATATGATCCTTAGTGGGGAAGTACTCGGAGAGCAGCCTGATATTTCGCTTATTGAGATGTATATGTCAAAGAACAGTTTTATTACGAACCATCTGGGTGCGGTTGACAAGATGAWTATCAATCAACAAATTTCAAATTGTTTGCGGTATGAGAATTCAGATATTAGAATGGGTTATTTGATAAGCATACAAGAGGAGCTCAAACGAAATTTCAGCTTATTGTTCTTATATCATAGCCTGCAGATTGTAGGACATCATCAAACGCTGCAAGGAATTTCGTTAAACGCATGGGGTAAAATCGATTATAAAAACGTCTGGTTAAGAAATACGTGATGATTAGCTCGTTTTTATTTGGATTTGCGAGGTGAGATTATGAATGAGCAGGAGCTCATCGACAACATTATCAAAGGTATAGACATACTTCGTGGCAGCAGTCGAATATCAAAAATAAATAAAGGTTATATTTACAATTGGATTGGAAGCGGGACAAGAGCTTGCTAAGATGCATAAGTGGCATGCTCCTGCTTCAGTCTTGTCATGGCATGACCGTAAGCTTGCAAAGCATAAAAGCTATATCGAGCAATATATGGCTAGTGGGGCTCGAATGAAAGACGATGCGCAGATTCTATCCTTTATTGAACAAAATCTGCATCTGATGAAGGATCGGCCTAACGTTTTTCAGCACGATGATTTTCATGTGGGCAATTTAATTGTAAAAGAAGGCAGATTAGCCGGCGTCATTGATTTTAATCGATGGGACTGGGGAGATCCGGTACATGAATTTCTGAAGGCCGGGATGTTCAGCAGTGAAATCAGCATTCCATTTACGATGGGTACGATTAAAGGATATCATGGCGAACTAGAGCCTGATGAGAAGTTCTGGACCTTATATTCTCTTTATCTTGCGATGACGATTATCTCCTCAATCGTTTGGATATTGAAGGTGCGGCAAGTTGAGCTGCCTATTATGGTAGAGAAGCTGGAGCGAGTATTAGAGGATCATCATTATTTTGACAGCATAGTTCCACGATGGTATTTGGAGGTTCAAGAATATGAGACCGGATCATTATAAGCTTATGTACGAAWTTGTAAAATGGGCAGGCGGACATTCGCATATTACTGGAATTGCGTTGGTTGGGCCTTGTGCGGACGATGAGAGTGAAGAGGATTCGAATTTAAGCTTTCTTCTCGTTACCGATAAGAAGCAAAAAACAGTAGATGCCATTTTATATCAGTTCCAATACGAGGCTATAGAGCAAGCGACGAAAGAGGAATATGCTTTGCTAACCTCTCTAAAAATAGAGTATGCAAGTGGAATCGAAGCTGACTTTGGTGTTGCAGATACCGAGTGGCTGCATAGACCTTTGGAGCAGGGATTGGGTGACTTGTTAGTGCAAGGCTTCAAAGTCATTTGGGAACAAGAAGAAATGTTCGATGATATTTTAAGAGCGATTGCTAGACATGCTGTTGAACTAGAGAATGGGGCTCTTTAATATAAAGCAGGCTGTACCTAATGGTCAAAAACCTTTAGATCCAGCCTGCTTTTTTATTAAGAACGAAATGTGAAAGAGACCAGCTCTGCTGTTAGTACATATTTGGTTTCTAAGGCAGTTGTCGTAATGGTCAAAAAGTTAGCGTTAAATGCCATCAACTGGCCTTCTTCATTTCCTGTTGAGGTCGTTATATAAATAATGCTGCCAATATGGCGCTTGAGTAAACTATAAATAGCAGTACCTGGAAGAATCTGATTTCCATTTGAAATAATAGACATCGCAAGCCTACTCTCCTTAGAATCTTGTTTATGAAACTGCTGGATTCTCGTGGACATAAATAATGTTTGCATAAAAGATTCGCAGCTCGTAAAGAAAACTATCTTGATCGAAGGAAACGAGTATAAAGTCGTTACCTACCTGATCGAGTCTTCCGATTACAGCAAGCTGACCAAAGCCATTCGTCATGACAAACACTTCTTTGCCGAGTAAAGCGATCAAATCGCCCGAAAGCGTTGTTGACATGAGCACAAACCTCTTCTCATAGGGAGTTATGAAATTGTTTCAATGTTCGTGATGAAGGAAAACGGGATAAACATCAAAGTACCTGCGACCGTGTTTAATTGGACAAGTGTTGATTGTACGCTGATTACTGTTCCAGTGAACCCGGTCGGCTGTCCCGGTGTCATGACATTAATGAGAGTACCAACAATAAGGTAGCCGTTAAGCAATGTAATGAGCTCTGTAAAGTCAAACCCGCTTGACGGTCCCGGGGGACCCTGAACGCCTTGAAGACCCTGAAGACCCTGCGGTCCTAATGAACCGGGGACGCCTTGTGGTCCTTGAATGCCTTGAGGACCAACAGCTCCAGCCGCTCCTTGTGCTCCTGCTGCGCCTTGAGGACCTGTAAGACCGGTTGGACCGGCAGGGCCTTGCAAACCTCTTTGCCCACTTGGACTTCCCTTTTTCTGTACTTTAAGGTGGCAGCGATCGGTCTTTCTTTTTTTGTGTTTCCGCACAACTTTAGGTTTACATTCCGTATTGCTCAGACTGCCATTGCTATGATGTAAGTGCAGCTTGCCATGAATAACGACATTTCTCTTTTTACTCACTATTTTTTTCCGTTTCTTGCTCACAGTCTGAAGCTGCACTGTGGGTGAATTTGCAGAAGCTATCAAAATATAATCCCTCCTATAAAGCTATTGCTCCTATATATGTATTTCTTTTTGCCAGAAAAGGGACTAGGGATTACCCCAATTATGCTAGTGAAGAGGATAGATAGACGTATTTTCATAGTTTTCAAAAATGATTTGAATGGTAAAAGGGATTATAAAAACAATCTACCCTATAATCAACTTAAGATGTATAATCATGGGAATCAATAAGCAAAGGAGAGAGGAATAGTTATGATACATTATCAGAACGATAAAAACTTGTCCGCGCAAGACTTGTCGCAAGTATTTGCGAGCTCTGGGATTAAAAGACCTTATCAAGATTTAGAACGCTTGCAAAAAATGATCGATCATGCAGATATCATTATTAGTGCATGGGACGGCAATAAACTGGTCGGAATAGCGCGGGCGATTACAGACTATTCCTATTGCTGCTATCTGTCTGATTTGGCAATTGATCACGACTACCAAAGATTAGGTATCGGCAAGGAGCTGGTAGAGCGACTTAGGCAAACACTTGGTGCGCAAGTGTCACTTGTCTTGTTGTCTGCACCTTCAGCTGTCGACTATTACCCGAGAATTGGATTTACCTCTACGGATAAAGGCTTTGTAATAGCAAGAGAACGTTAAGTTTATTTAGAAACGTAGAGAGGGGGAAAGTCAGTGATCGAGTCGAAAATAGCTATTAATCAAGATGTTCATATTCATTACTTAGATTCAAAACCAGATGCAGACCAAAAATTAACCCCATTAATCATATGCCCAGGGTTATCGGAAACAGCTGAAGAATATGAGGATTTATTGTTATATTTATTGCCTCGAAGAGCAATCGTTCTCTCGTTCCGCGGGAGAGGGCAAAGCGATACGCCGTTTAATCATTACGATCTAAAAGATCACATAGCAGATCTTTCAGCTGTTGTTGAAGCTGCAGCCGTGGATCGCTTTCATCTGATGGGATACTCTCGGGGTGTATCTTATGCGCTTGGTTATGCTCAAACGAACGAGCATCACTTAGAATCACTTATTTTAGAAGATTATCCTGCAGAGCATAAACAAATGTCGGCTGAATGGCGTCACGATTATATTTTTAATTATTTGAAGCCGATGAAGCGGGAAGAGAAAATAAGAGAACAAGCGGTTATCGGAATTGAGCGGGACTCTTCACAGCTGCAGCTGGATGTAAAGCTTAAGCTGCCTGTTCTTGTTATGAGAGGGATGCTAGAGGGATCATTGCTTAGCGATGCGGAACTAATTCATTACAAGCAGTTGTTCAGCAATATATCGGTTAAAGAGTTTTTTGAGTCCGCTCATAATATTCGCGGTACCGAAAAGGAAGAGCTCTATCAAACAATCGAACAGTTTATCAAGCATCGTTAGAAAAAGTAGG
>NZ_JBFTSN010000169.1:0-12461 GCF_056400045.1 Paenibacillus sp. 01L418 | reverse complement strand
AGATGAAGGAGAAGTCGACGAGTTCGTTAATCTGACGCAACATGTTGTCTTTTGGCACGATGAGGTCGTACAGCGCTGTGTACGGACTAAGTGCAAATGAGAGTTGAGGCTGGAACATGATATTCACCCTTCCGACGTGATACTGAAAGTATACAAGAAAAAAGGCACAGCGCCCTCAAAATATTGAGGGTCTGTGCCTTTATATCTAACGGACTTTTTCAGTGGCCTCCGGCCGGCGGGCGGCTCTTTTTTTACTAAACAGCCCTGCGACAGGCTGATCCCGATAAGCATAGGGCATCATCTATCATAAAGAGGGCAGGAACAATCCCTGCCCTCTTCATTTCTATTGCTTGATTTGGGGGAGCGTGGCAGAACTTTATGCCAAGGGCCAGCGGCTAGCAACTGGAGAGGAAGCATTCGAGGTGAAGCCTACCGGAGAGGAAGGCATCGAGATGATAAAAGCATTACTCGGAATGGGCGGGCTGATTACGAACGTAAATATGCCGAATCGCGGACAGATCGAAGGTTTGCCGGCGGGAACCGTCGTGGAGACGAACGCTGTATTCGGTTATAACCACGTAAGCCCGATTCTTGCTGGTAGGCTCATTCCTGAGGTGGAGCAGCTGGTGCTGCCGCATGTAATGAATCAGGAAATGACACTTCAGGCTGCCTTAAACAAAGACAAAGCCTTGGCGTTTCAGGCTTTCATGAACGATCCGCTTGTCAGTCTGCCTAATCAAGCTGGCGCAGCATTGTTTGAGAAAATGCTTCAGAACACGAAGACGATGCTGCCTGGCTGGGACCTGTAGCAAAAACAACAGGTAAAGCAATTCCTTTTTGAGAGGGAATTGCTTTTTTTGTTCGTGCTGTCGCTGTAAGTCCAAGACCGCCGATGGCGGTCTTTTCTTATGTTTGTTTTTATTTTAGTGGTAAGTGTGTGTCTAACTGAAAGATTAATTCAATAAGGATGAAAAACCAATATATGTTAAGATATTTATACAATATCATTTGGGAGTAACGATTTACCTTACAAAGTATTTAGAAGCTGATTTGCTTCGTAAAAGGTAAAGTTATGTGGACTGCTAAGGAGGGCAGATATGACTATAAAAGCGAGATACATTTTGCTTGCTGTATTAATAATTAGTGTGACCATTTTAATTTTACTGCTGTCATCAAGACAAGAGAAATTTATTCACAAAACAGCAGTTAACGAAAAGATAGTTCAAACCAGAAGTTTTAGCGTGAGTTCTGATTCTACAGATTTGAATACATCAGCAAAAGGAACATTATTTATCAAGGGAGACAAAGGAATTCCGGAACATATTCAGATTGTTGCTTCGATTTCAATCGACCCTAAAGACTGGGGTGGTGTTGCTTTCAATATTCCTGATAAATGGTATATTTCAAACATTACAAGCAGTTATCCTGAAAAAGAAACAAAATCCATACCTACGGACTATATAACGACATTGACTACCGCGGATACAGAAAATAAATGGAGAGCGATAATTGAAGTTGGAAGAGGACGAGACGCCTATAAATCAACGGGAGGCGGTACAGGAACGGTTGTGATTGACTTAGTTTCTGATAAAAAGGCAATACAAGAGTCAGATCAATTCAGTATTTCGGTTGCGGTGGGCTCAGATGAAAAAGATGGTGTAAAGATTGTAGGACCTGATTATGTTGAAATACCTATATCGTTAACGGATATGTCAGATGATTAAAATTAGATAATAGACCATTGCACTTCATGTGAAACTTAAAGTGCCACGTCATACGCGGCTTTTTCTATTTGAGAGGGATCTCGTTATAATGAGAAGAGCGATTATAGAAAGAAGTGAAATCATCATGAAGATCATTGTCATTGGCGCAGGAATTGCTGGAGCATCAACTGCATACCATTTGGCTAAGCAGGGTGCAGATGTCCTCATTATCGATAGGAAAGATGAAGGACAGGCTACGGATGCAGCAGCTGGCATTATTTGTCCTTGGCTGTCGCAGCGGCGCAATAAGGCGTGGTATCGCCTTGCTAAGGCTGGAGCGAGTTATTACCCTGTTTTAATTGAAGAGCTGGAAAGTGAAGGGGAAACCGAAACCGGATATGCCAAGGTAGGTGCCCTCAGTATACATATGGATTCGGAGAAAATCGAGAAAATGGAAGCGAGAGCATACAAGCGTTTAGAAGAAGCTCCAGAAATCGGTGAGATTACGCAGCTTGATGAACATCGGACCCGAGAGCTCTTCCCGCTGCTCGTTGAAGGATATTCTTCCGTTCATATTAGTGGAGCCGCCCGTGTGGATGGCCGTGCGCTGCGTGATGCTTTGCTTCGATCTGCACAGAGGAATGGGGCTGAGCTTATCTATGGGGATGCTGGGCTTGAATATCAATCCAACCGAATAACGGGTGTAACGGTTGAGGCAATTAATTATCCGGCTGACATCGTGATCGTCTGTGCAGGGGCCTGGGCTGGGCAGCTGCTGCAACCGTTGGGCATTGATTTTAAAGTGAGTTATCAGAAAGCACAAATCATGCACTTGCAGGTTCCAGATGCCAAACAGAATACTGGCATCTGGCCGGTTGTTATGCCGCCTTCCGATCAATATTTGCTCGCCTTTGATCAGCAAAAAATCGTCATAGGGGCAACTCATGAAAATGATATTGAAGGTTATGATACGAGGATCACATCCGGTGGAATGCATGAAATTTTAAGCAAATGTCTTCCATTCGCACCTGATCTGGCAGATAGTACATTTCAGGAAGTAAGAGTAGGCTTTCGCCCTTTTACTCCCGATTTTCTTCCGGTTATAGGCGCCATTCCAGATTGGGAGGGACTGCTTGCGGTGAACGGTCTTGGGGCTTCCGGCTTGACGATGGGACCTTATATCGGAGATCAGTTGGCTAAGCTAGCACTAGGAATGGAAGTGGATATCGATTTAACCGATTATGAAATTTGTAAAGCCATTAGCTGAGCTGTAGGATAAATTCATAATGAGTCATTTTAACATCGTAGAAGGAGAGCTGCTGTTTTGAAGAATAATATCATCGAATACTGTTTAACGAAGAACGGGGCGTCTAAAGATTATCCCTTCGGATTCGAACCATTGGTCATCAAAGTTGCAGGTAAAATATTCGCGTTTATTTTTGAGGACAAAGGGGAGCATCTTCGCTTAAACCTGAAATGTGATCCGATAATTGCGGAAAACTTAAGGGAACAGCATGAGGCTGTTCGACCAGGATACCATATGAATAAAAAACATTGGAATACAATTACGATCGACGGTTCTTTGCCAGAGTCGGATGTTTTTGAAATGATTGATCATTCTTACGAGCTGGTTGTCAAAAGTCTTTCTAAGAGCCTTCGAGAATCTATTATCGAAAAGAACTAAATGGCTCAGAGCGTATGATGGGACTTCGCTGGTTGTAGTTAAATTAAGATTGTGATAAACTGTACCTAATTTTGATGATGGGAGTTGAACGAATACAATGTAGAACTTTCTTGCTGTGAGATCACGAAAAGAACGAACTCAGCGATCCGCTGTGGTTGGTTTATTTCGTCTCTGCAAGAAAGGTCTGCATTTCGTTTGCGCTCCCTATCCGGATAGTCATCCAGTCCCATAAAATGGGGCTGTATTTCCTCGTATGGATTAGAGACGCAAGAAAGCACCTTTCTTGCGTCTCTTTTTTATTTTCATACGAAAGGATGATCGCCATGCCCGCGATTCAAGTATCTAATCTCACTTTTGCCTATCCAGGCAGCTATGACCTCATATTCGAAAATGTTCATTTTCAAATCGATACAGACTGGAAGCTCGGGTTTACAGGGCGAAACGGTCGGGGAAAAACGACGTTCTTTAACCTGCTGCAGGGGAAATACGAATACAGCGGTACGATCTCCGCACCCGTTGCCTTTGATTATTTTCCGTTTCCCGTCGAGCATCCGGAATATTTGACTGTCGACGTCATCGAAGAAATCGTGCCAGACTATGAGCGCTGGAAGCTGATGCGTGAACTGAATCTGCTAAAGGTTTCGGAAGATGTGTTGTACCGGCCATTCGAAACGCTGTCCCAAGGCGAGCAAACGAAGGTACTGCTTGCCGTGCTGTTCATCCAGGACAATCGCTTTCTGCTCATCGACGAACCAACCAATCATCTCGACTTGCATGCACGTAAACTCGTCGGTGATTATTTAAACACGAAGCGCGGTTTTATTCTTGTGTCACATGACCGCTCATTTCTCGACCGCTGTGTCGATCATATTTTATCGATCAACAAAACAAATATAGAAATTCAAAAAGGCAACTTCTCCAGCTGGTGGACGAACAAAACTCGCCAGGACACGTTCGAATTGGCACAAAACGAGAAGCTGTACAAAGATATCGAGCGTTTATCAAGCTCTGTCAAACGCACGAGCGGCTGGTCCCACGAGATTGAAAAATCGAAAAACGGCACACGAAACTCTGGTTCCAAGCTGGATAAAGGATATGTCGGGCACAAAGCTGCTAAAATGATGAAACGCGCGAAATCCATTGAGCAGCGGCAAAATGCCGCTGTTGAAGAGAAATCGAAACTGCTTCGAAATATTGAACAGTCAGAAAGCCTTGTGATCTCTCAACTCGCGTATTCCAAATCCGAACTGGCTGTGCTGGATCACGTCTCGATTTATTACGGTGAAAAATCAGTTTGCGAGAACGTTAATTTGACGATCGAACAAGGGGATCGGATCGCCATTTCGGGTCCAAACGGTTCGGGTAAGTCTAGTGTGCTCCACCTGCTAAACGGCGAGGCGCTTCACTATACGGGTACGTTTCGGATTGATCCTCAGCTGCGCGTTTCCTATGTATCCCAGAATACTTCTCATCTGAGAGGGTCACTTTCTGATTATGCAGCAGAGCACGGAATCGACGAAAGTTTATTTAAGAGCGTGCTGCGAAAGCTTGATTTCGCCCGTATCCAGTTTGAGAAGGATATGTCGGCGTTTAGCGGTGGACAGAAGAAAAAGGTTCTGATCGCGAGAAGTCTATGTGAAGAGGCTCATCTGCATATTTGGGACGAACCGCTGAACTTTGTTGA
The DNA here is from genome assembly GCF_056400045.1 of Paenibacillus sp. 01L418. Lineage (NCBI taxonomy): Bacteria > Bacillati > Bacillota > Bacilli > Caryophanales > Paenibacillaceae > Paenibacillus > Paenibacillus sp. 01L418. The sequence continues at coordinate 7,390 of NZ_JBFTSN010000169.1, read as the reverse complement.
CGTCATTTCCCGGATGCAGATTGAGGAGCTGCTGCATGAGTACGCACCGACCATAGTGTTCGTGGAACATGATCGTGAATTTCACGACCGTGTCGCCACAAAAACGATTGAACTGACGGGAAACTTTGACTAAAAATCGTATCTTTTAAACGAAACAGCAGCCATAAGGCTGCTGTTTTTTTGTGTGTAATCGAAGGCCAGTTTTATTATTTGCCAGTTGCATGATTCGATATTAAAAATTGGGGCTGTGCAACACTGTTTGTCTGAGCTTATTTTTGATGCCAAAAACAAAACTGTTTCTCTAGACCCACACGCATTCTATCAAGTAACATAGGTTTTGTTCTGCAAAACCGACTGGGAGTGAAACAAGTGCAAGATACGTATGATGATATCAAACAAGGCGAAAAAGGTGCATGGCTGAGCATTGGCGCTTATATTTTCTTGTCCGCAATAAAGTTAATTATAGGTTTCCTCACTGGCTCCGAAGCCTTATCAGCTGATGGTCTGAACAACTCAACCGATATTATTGCTTCTATAGCCGTGTTGATCGGGCTTAAAATATCTCGGAAACCACCGGACAAAAACCATCGGTATGGTCATTACAGAGCTGAAACGGTAGCTGCCCTAATCGCTTCTTTTATAATGTTCGCTGTTGGTATACAAGTATTGTATCAGACGGTTATGAAGTTCAGAGCTCCAACAATTGAATCACCTGATATTATTGCAGCTTGGACTGCCCTATTTTGTGCCATAGCCATTTATTTCGTTTACCTTTACAACATTCGTTTAGCAAAAAAAATAAACAGTCACGCAATGATGGCGGCCGCACAAGATAATCGTTCGGATGCTCTTGTAAGCATGGGCGCTTTTGTTGGCATCATCGGTTCACAATTTGGCTTGCCATGGCTTGACCCAGTCACAGCTCTAATTGTAGGCATCATTATTTGTAAAACAGCATGGGATATTTTTCGTGATTGTTCGCATGCGCTTACTGACGGTTTTGATCATGAAGAACTTCAAACCATTAAACAAACCGTCTCCGATACCCCAGGTGTAGAGAAAATAATTGATATAAAAGCTCGTATTCACGGGAATAACAAACTGGTAGACGTAACGATTGCCGTAGACCATCAGCTAAATGTAGGAGAAAGCCATGACATTTCAGAACAAATTGAGAAACGTATTGCTGAATTGCACAGCATTTCCTACGTACACATTCACATAGAGCCTTTTTTGGCGAGTAGTTAGGTACACAGAGTAAGTTCAAGAGTAACAGCTGTGCATTGACATGAAAAAGTGGAGAATAAAGATTTTTTCAAGTTGATATCACATAATAAGAACATCATCAGAAAGGAATTGAACATGGCAGTAATAACTTTATGCGGTTCTACAAAATTCAAAGATCAATTTGAAAAAGCAAACGCGTTTCTTACACTTCAAGGCAATATTGTTATTAGTGTTGCTTTTTTTGAACAAAGTGATGGTTTTAAAATTACAGAAGAACAAGCAGAGTTACTAGGGCATCTGCATTTAAGAAAAATAGATATTTCTGATGAAATATTCGTAATTGATGTGGATGGATATATAGGCAACAGTACAAAAAAAGAGATTCAATATGCTGAAGAAAAAGGTAAGGCAATCCGTTACTTTTCCGATGGCGAAATCCCCACAAGTATATTCAGCTAACGGATAACTACGGTGGAAGAGTTGCAGTTGTGCAGTCCCCAAAAAAGCCCGCCCGATATTATTTTCGGGCGGGCTTTGCTCTTGCAATTATTGTTTAGGCAGTTGGTCCAGTGGTGGTGATCATCCACATTACGCCGTATTTGTCTTCGATATGTCCGAATAATGTGCCCCAAAATGCGGGTTCTAACGGGCATTTAATGTTGCCGCCTACAGCTAGCTTATCGAAGGCTTCGCGGGCTTCAGCCTCTGCATCATACTCGAGACACAGATGTATGGCATTTCCGCGAATGATGGGTTCAAATACAGAATCGGACATTAAAAAGTGAATTCCTCCAGCCATCAGACTCAAGTTAACAACTTTATCCTTGAGTTCTTCCTTTGCATCAGGAAGCTGTCCATGCGTCATAACGGACAGGATCTCTCCACCAAGTGCATGAGTATAGAACTCAGCTTGAGCTTTTGCGTCCTCCGACATCATATAAGTTGTGTGTTTTGCCATCTTATAACATCCTCTCATCCCATAGTTTGGATTATTTTTGTAGATAACCGATGAACTCAGCCTCTATTTAGACAACGAATGAGAAGTTTGAAAATCGACAGATTCCAAAAAAAATTTTAAAACTTTATTTTATTATGCTGACAGGCAGTGAATTTCCAGTAATGATAAAATGAAGTTGCAGCTCGGGAAGGTGTTTATTAATTATTTCTGATCATGGGCTGCCTAAAGAGTTATTTTAAAAATGGGTACAATGCTGGCTTTAAGAGTAATTGTAGCTTAATGAGGTGTTTGGATTGGTTACTGTTAAAACCGAGGTTCTTATAAATGCTCCAATACATCATTGTTTTGACTTAGCGAGGAATATAGAAGTACATACTCAAACGGTCTGGAAACATACGAAGGAGAGGGCTATAGCAGGAACGATTGAAGGCATGATTAATAAGGGAGAAACCGTGACCTTTCTGGCTACTCATTTTCTAATCAGACAAAAACTAACCTCGAAAATTACGGAATATGAAAGTCCCTATCTTTTTGTAGACGAAATGAGCAAGGGGGCTTTTAAAAGTTTAAGACATGAGCATATATTTGAGGAACATGATGGAATGACATTAATGAAASACATATTGGTTTTTGAAGCTCCGTTTGGAATAGTTGGATGGATTACAGAGAGATTGATATTAAGAAGGTACATGAAAAGTTTTTTGGAGCATCGAAATAATCAATTAAAGAGTAGGGCAGAAGAGCTAGTCACTGACCTTGATTAACCTCGTTTAAACGCTCTGTACTGGCAAGCTTCTCATAACAATCAAGCAAGATGATAGAGATCATATATGAACAGGTACTACAAAAAGTTGGTACTCGTTTCAAGAAAAGGTTTTTATTAGAATTGATTTGTAAGGAAGCAGATGATTGCTGGATTACGAGCTGGGAGGCATCAATATGTCATTTTTAGCACTAATTGTATTGTTAATCATAGGAGTAATCATGTTAGTGGTCGGATTTGCAGCTAAAAAAAATTGGCTTAAGCTGTTATCCATTATCCCGCTAGCTATTTCTACGTGGCATTTTTCAAATTTGTTTTTGATAGGTTATGGATGAAATTTGTGAGCATATCTCTAGCATTTTTTCCAGCTCTTAAAATATAATCATATGATCCAAAAGGAGACAGCCATTATTATGGCTGTCTTTTACCTCATAACTGAAAAATTATGGTATTATCAAGCTGCTGTTATAGCTAGAAATAGGAGGGTGTGAACAAAATGAAGGAAAAGGTTGTCACAGCGTACGACAAACTTGCAAAAGACTACGAAAAGCATGTGGATACTGAGAGTGGGCACAACGCTTATTATGAGCGGCCAGCAACGATGAAACTTATGCCAAATGATATGAATTCACTTACAGTCCTTGATGCTGGCTGTGCTGCAGGTTGGTACACGGAGCAATTTTTAAAGCGCGGTGCTCAAGTAACGGCTATTGATTTGAGTCCTGCTATGGTAGAAGCATGCAAAAGGCGAGTTGGTCATGAGGCAGAAGTATTCGCTTGTGATTTAACTGAGCCCCTCCCATTTAAAAACGAAACATTCAACCTTATAGTAAGCTCATTAACCCTGCACTATATCGATGATTGGGCGCCAACCTTTCAAGAATTCCATCGCATATTGAAACCGGGTGGACAAGTTATTTTCTCCGTACATCATCCATTTATGGACTTTAAACATTTTGAAAGACCTGATTATTTCGCTCACGAGCTGCTTATGGAAACCTGGAACAAGAAAGAATCTGGCCCAGTGGAGGTTACATTTTATAGGAGGCCTCTTCAAGAGATTCTGAATGTCACATCTGCCCAATTTATCATTGATCAAATCATCGAGCCGCAGCCGGATTTAGCTTTTAAAGATAAACCAGATGCTATGGATTGGTATAAGCGTTGGTATGATCGTCTTTCGACTAATCCTCATTTTCTCATTGTGAAAGCTCGGAAATAGAAGGATAGAATTCTTTATTAGGATTAGGGGGATATGATGCAGACAGTAATCGATGAGCTAATACACTATTATTTTATTCATCCGAGCTATGAAATCGAGTCCGTTCCTTTTGGTCTAACAAACCTCACGAAGATTGTTAAAATTAATGATCGAAAATATGTAGTTCGCATCTACGATCGCCATACGAAAAATGTACAAAGCATGGAAATGGAATCGAAAATAACTTCATTTTTAAGTGGCCGTAATCTTACATTTCAAGTGCCTGTATTTCTTCGGACGCTCAATGGGGATGAATACATACAACTAGCAGACGGTACTTTAGGTGCGGTCGTATTATTTATTGAAGGCCGTGTACCAGAAATAGTAGAAACACAACAAGCCTTGAAATTTGGTCAGGTCGTTGGAGAAATCTCTTCAACTCTGAGCGAATATGAAACTGATCTGCTAGACCACCATGGAAAAGCTTTCTCAGATATTTATGATCTTCATCCACTTTCCCATCGTAATGCTATAACTTCTTTTATTGAAAATCCGCCATTTTACATTTCTGAATCCCACCTGAACTTCTATAAAAATATGATTTTGTCCGTTGAGATGTCTATCCACCAGCTAAAAAGTTTGCCAAGGCAGCTCGTTCATCATGATATGCTCATATTCAACCTATTGTCCCAAAACAACAACATATGTGGCGTATTGGATTTTGATTTCACTTCGATTGATGCTAGTTTTATGGAATTTGTCATTAGCCTTAATCATATTTTGCAAATGTCGGATGGATCTTTGGAAATGACTGAAGCCTACATTAAGGGCTATGCCGTTTTTCGTAAGGCAACTATACAAGAAACTAATCATTTGCAGCTCATGACGCAGATTTATCATATTGCAGTTCTCCATATTTATATAGGTCAGCATTACTCAGGGAAATCGATTGAAGCTAACTTCAACTATATACTCCATCAATTTCAAACACGAAATAACTGGTTGAATCAGCATCGCGGGGCCTTGCAAGCACTACTTGAATTATATCTGGTTTGAGGAATTCTGGGCTCAAGCACCGCTTGATATACAAAAAGAAGGGTCAAATATACACTGAAAGTATCTTGAATGAAGGGGTGATGACAGTGTTTGATATGATGAAGGTAGGCAGAAATATTTCAAAGCTAAGGAAGAAGATCGGAATTACCCAAATGGGATTAGCAGACAGACTTAATATCAGTTATCAGGCGGTGAGCAATTGGGAGCGGGGAGAGACGATGCCTGATATTTCTAAGCTTCCCCAGATCGCAGAAATTTTTGATGTCAGTATCGATGAGATTTTAGACGAAGGCAAAGGTACTGAACTACTTAGAAGTATGCTGGATCATTCAACAGAAGATTATTTACAACATAATGAAGTTTCACTTAAAGATATTTCCGAAATTGCACCATTGCTCAAAACAGAGCAAGTGGATGAATTCGTTGCGAATGCAGAGGAGGTTGCTGAAATAGGCGATCTTTTGGCTCTTGCTCCTTTTGTTAGTGATGAGACGATAGACAGATTTGCAAAACAGGTGTTTGAAAAAGAGGGCATTTATGTACTCGTATCGTTAGCTCCCTTTATGAGTGAATCTGCGATTGACGAGTACTCGAAGCAATCTTTTGAAAAAGCAGGTATACATTCACTCGTATCGATGGCCCCATTTATTAGTCAGTGTGCGATTGATGAATGTGCGAGGATGGCGGTTAAAAAAGAAGGCATAACTGCCATTGTGTCACTCGCCCCGTTTATTAGTAAAGAAGTCATTGATGAATGCGCGAGGATAGCCGTTGAAAAAGAGGGCATAAATGCCATTGTATCGCTGGCGCCATTTATAAGTACAGAGGCAATTGACGAATGTGCAAAAAAAGCTTTTGAGAAAGAAGGCTTAAAAGCACTGGTGTCGATCGCACCCTTCATCAGTAGAGGTATATTGAATGATTGTACTGAAAGCAGTGCTATAGCGAAAAACTGAAGGATGGACGTAAAGTCAGTCTTCCAGCGATAGCTTTAAAGAACGTTTGGGAATCCGCTGCAATTCGGGTTCCTTTTTCTTATGCTTAAACGGCAGGCGATGCAATGTTTGGCTTGTTTTATATGTATAATATAAGAAAGACAAGCAGGATGTTAGAAGGGAGTATTTCATTGACTCTACAACAATTAAAATACGTAATTGAGGTCGCCAATCGAGGCTCCATTAATGAGGCAGCCAAGCGGTTGTTTATTTCTCAGCCTAGTCTTTCCAATGCCATTAAGGATCTGGAAGAGGAAATGCAGCTAGAGATTTTCGAGAGATCTAATAAAGGAATTTCACTTTCTAAGGAAGGTGTTGAGTTTTTAAGTTATGCTAGGCAGGTCGTTGAGCAGGCGGAATTGTTGGAAAGCCGTTACCTGAATGCCAAGCCTTCGCCGCAGCATTTTTCGGTTTCTACTCAGCATTATGCTTTTGCAGTGAATGCATTTGTCAGTTTGGTTCGCGAGTATGGTCAGGAAGAATATGAATTAACATTACGTGAGACTAAAACCTACGAAATTATTGAAGATGTTAAAAGCCTGCGCAGCGAGATTGGAATCTTGTATCTTAACGAGTTCAATGGGAAGGTAATCAATAAGCTGCTCAAAACGGCGAATTTACAGTTTATTAGCTTATTTACAGCTAAGCCTCATATTTTCATCAGCATTAATAACCCGTTAGCCAATCAATCCATCGTGACCATTGACCAGCTTCAAAATTATCCCTATTTGTCCTTTGACCAAGGCGAATACAATTCTTTTCATTTTTCAGAAGAAATTTTAAGTACGATGACTCATAAAAAAAGTATCCGTGTAAACGATCGGGCGACGCTGTTCAATCTCCTAATTGGACTAAACGGATATACGATATCGACTGGTGTTCTAAGCGCTGATTTAAACGGCAATGAGATTATTCCAGTACCGCTCGATTGCGAGGAGACGATCAATGTAGGTTGGATTTCGCAGCGAAATGCTTCCTTATCCAAGCTTGGATCAKCATATATTGAGGCGCTCAAACAAGCGATTGGCAAATAAAAATGCGGGTATAGCTTAAGGCTATGACTAGATATAGTTTAATCCAGTTACTCTATAACAGTGAATACGTGTTATCTTTCTTGTAACAATTTGTATAGGAGTGTTACGAGATGGTGAAAAGCAGTGTTTTGGGATATCCACGTATTGGTGCGGATC
>NZ_JBFTSN010000168.1:0-12536 GCF_056400045.1 Paenibacillus sp. 01L418 | reverse complement strand
AAGTAAGACAAAGTAAGGCGAAGAAATAACACGGGGGATTAGCTCGGTTGGGAGAACACCATTACCAGTTTAACACCCATAAAAGTTAACAACTAAATATGGGGCTATAGTTTAGGGGGGAAATAGGTCGCTGGCAGCGATCAGTCGGCGGTTCGATTCCGCCTAGCTCCACCATACCTTATCATCAGAACGGCAGAGATGCCGTTTTTTTTTATTTTATTTTGTGCTTGGATATTTCAAATCCCTAACTGAGAACATTTGAACAGTTTAGGTATGTATGCTGAAATTCAGCAATTATTTTACATAATTACTAAAATGAAATCAAATGCTTGATTCTTTGTAACGTCACACATGCTGAGTGGACGTGGTACTAGAGGTGTAGCTAACATGCTGATCAGTAACTCTGCCGCAGTTTATCGCTAATACTGAGGCTCTTAGGGAGCTTGGGGTTGGCGATGGTGAAGAGGATCCATTAGAAGCATACACGGAAATTCAAAGCGCGATAGACAATGACCTAAAAATACATGGGCATACGCTCGTCTGGGAAAGCCAAACGATTCCGTGGCTGAACAACGCTAAGATCTCCGACTCCGACCTGACTCCGTCCAACCCAGGACTGACCGCGGCTGGGGCGTATACGAACATGAAAGACTATATTAACGCGGTTCTCACGCATTTTAGCAAGTTCAACAAGAGCAGCATGCAGAACATCATCTCGTGGGACGTCGTCAACGAAGTGATGTTGAAAAAAGCATTCGATAAGGCTACCGAAAACAACCGCACGAGCGAGAACGCGTACGATCCGAGTGCCTCCTCACTCGCACCGAATCGGCAGTTATCCTGCAACGGATTTGGAGTAAATAAAGGTTTCATTAACTAATAATGAGGATGGCGATGAGGTTGTTTCTGCGCCATCCTCATTTTGTTGTGGTCTGTTACAGCCTTCATATTTTCCAAAATGAAATAGCAATAACTACTGAATTATGTTCATTTATGAGATATATCCTTTTATTTGTATTTAGCTTGTGGTTCATAAGTTCGGATCTAATATCTTCTTTAATTTTTATAGTAGAATCTCTACTTCGTTAGGTGCCGCCCTATTAAAACGCTCATTATAATTGAAGATACGGGAAGGAGAAGTCATTCAACATCAAGATTGAAAGCGCTTTAGGTAACATCAAAATCCATTATAGGGGGAAGGACATCAAATGAGTAGACGCTTCAAACAGCTATTGCTGTCACTGTTAGCCGCTGCACTGTTAGTGCCGCAATTTTGGTATGCTCCAAATGCGAATGCAGCGAGCGCAACGATACCTGTCATCCTGTACCATGTAATCACCGATAATCCATCCGGAGATTATCAATACAGCACAGCCAACTTCAAAAAACAAATGAAGTATCTGAACGATAACGGCTATACCACCGTATCCGCGGAACAGTACGTCGACATTATCGTGAACGGGGCAACCGCTCCTTCGAAACCGATCCTGCTGACGTTCGATGACGCGACACCGGACTTTATTACAAACGCGCTTCCAGTATTGACGCAGTACAATATGAAGGCGGTATCTTTCGTCATCCAGGACAATATCGGTTCTTGGGGAATGACGCTGAGCCAATTGAACACGCTGAAAAACAACCCGAACATCAGTCTTCAAAACCATACAAAGACGCATGATCAAGCTGTATGGACGACTAGCATCACCAAAGCGACCGCGGCCGCGGAAATCCAATCCGCTAATACGTTCTTGAAAGGAATTACCGGCAAAGATCCGATCCTTCTTGCCTATCCTTACGGCAACTACAACGCGGACGTAAAAGCAGCCGCGACGGAGAACGGAATTAATGTCGGTTTCAAAGCCTGGAGCGGCGATGACGACGCCTTGGCGATGGGACGTATTCTCATTAAGAAAGACGATACTTTAAATACCTTCGCAGCCGCGATCGGCGGACCTACGCCTCCGTCACCGGAAGCGATCGGGAACGTCGTCGTTTCGAACGACTTCGAGAACGGCACGCAAGGATGGTTCAAGCGTGGTACCGAGACTGTAACGGCTTCGAACAATGCCGCTCAGAGCGGAACCGGCAGTATCTTGGTGCAAGGAAGAACGGACAACTGGAACGGCCCGGGCTTTAACCTCGCCGCCACCGGCATACTGAACAAGGAATCAGTTTACGAGCTTTCCGCATGGGTTAAACTCAAAGAGGGATCGACCGGCTCCGAGACAATCCAATTCGGCGCTCAACAGACTGGGGCATCCAACGAGTACCTGAATCCAGGCTCCGCGGCAACGGTAACAGCAGACGCATGGGTACAAGTCAAAGGCGAGTATACATACGACATGAACGCCAATGCCCTGCAAGTCTACTTACAGAGCAGCAGCAGTAAAACCGCTAGTTTCTACGTCGACGATTTCCAAGTGAAAGTCGTCAAACCGGCCGTTCTTGTCGAGAAATTCGAAAACGGCAAAAATGGGTGGACCGGCAACGGCGCTACGGCGACCGTAACGAATGCCGTACACCACTCCGGCTCGAACGCGCTTCTCGTGACGGAACGTGCCCAAAATTACCACGGCCCGAGCCTAGTGTTGACGGATACGCTTGAAAAAGGCGCGGATTACGAAATTTCCGCCTACGCCAAGCTGGATACCGGAGCGGCTTCGACGCAGCTAAAGGCATCGATTGAGCAATCCGGATTAACCGGCAACGACCAGTTTAAGCAAGTAATCGAGTTGACGACGGTCACCGACGGCGCTTGGGTGAAACTGAGCGGTACTTATACATATAACAGCGCCGCTACGGGAATTAAACTCTACTTCGAATCCGAAGACGCCGGTAAAAATACTAGCTTCGCGATCGACGACATCGTCATTCGCCAGACAAGCGCAGCTTCTCCTCCAGGATTCCTCGTCCTGTCCCAAAGCTTTGAGGATGGTCAGCTCGGCGGTTGGACGGATCTGGGATGGAACGGCACCGGTACTGCGGTAGTATCGTCCGACTACGCATCCGAGGGAACGAAATCCCTTCTGTATAAGGTCCGTTCGGACAGAAAGAGCGCCGTATCGCTTAATTTGACCAGCAAGTTGGTATCCGGTCATAAATACGATATCTCGTTCAAACTCCGGTCCGCTCAAGGAACCGATAACTACCACTTAGGCGCAAAAGTCAAATCCGGCGGTACGGATAGCTACCCATGGATTATCCAAAACCAGGTCGTTACGAACTCCGTCTGGAAGACATTCGAGGTGAAAGGCTACGAAGTACCAGCCAACACGACCGAATTCCTAGTGTGGATCGAAGCGAACAACTACGACTCAGACGAAACCGCCACGGCGAAAGCCGACTTCTATATGGACGAATTCGTAATCAAAGACGTTACGCCTGGCGCCGAGCCTGCTAGAACACCTGCAGTGCCATTCAATACCGTAACGTTCGAGGATCAATCGAATGGCGGCTTTGTCGGCCGCGCGGGAACGGAAACGTTGACCGTTACGAATGAAGCCAACCATACCGACAACGGTTCTTATGCGATGAAAGTAGCAGACCGCACCGACTCTTGGCACGGTCCGACGATTCGCGTCGAGCAGAACGTAGACAAAGGCAGCGAGTACAAAGTAACGGCATGGGTCAAGCTGATCTCGCCGACCAGCTCGCAGCTTCAGTTGTCCACGCAAGTCGGCAACGGCAGCACCGCCAGCTACAATACCATACAAGCAAAAACCGTGAGTGCTGCAGACGGATGGGTGAAGCTTGAAGGCACCTATCGTTACTCCAGCGTAGGCGACGAATTTTTGACCATTTACGTCGAGAGCTCCAGCAACAAGACTGCTTCTTTCTACATCGACGATATCAGCTTTGTGAACACGGGCTCAATCCCTATCTCCGTACAAAAAGACTTGACGCCAATCAAGACAAAGTATCAAGACGATTTCTTGATCGGCAACGCGGTATCCGCGGCGGATTTCGATGGCACTCGCCTGGAGCTTCTCAAATTGCATCATAATGTCGTAACGGCGGAAAACGCCATGAAACCGGATGCGACACAGGCGGTGAAAGGTACTTTCACTTATGCGGATTCGCTAGTCGATAAAGCGATCGCCGCAGGGATGAAAGTACACGGCCATGTGCTCGTATGGCATCAGCAGACGCCTGCGTGGATGACTACTTCGAACGGTTCACCTTTGAGCCGCGACGAGGCACTCGCCAATATGAGAACGCACATCCAAACGGTTATGACGCACTACGCTGACAAATACGGCAACAATTTGATTTCTTGGGACGTCGTCAACGAAGCGATGAACGACAATCCTTCTAATCCGACGGATTGGGTTGCTGCCCTGCGCACCTCTCCTTGGAAAACGGCGATCGGTAACGATTACGTGGAGCAAGCGTTCTTAGCGGCAAGAGAAGTGCTGGACGCAAACCCGTCTTGGGATATCAAGCTCTATTACAACGATTACAACGATGATAACCAGAACAAAGCTACGGCCATTTACAATATGGTGAAAGAGATCAACGACAAGTACGCACTTACGCATCCGGGCAAGAAGCTGATCGACGGCGTCGGCATGCAGGCGCATTATAACGTCAACACGAAGCCGGACAACGTTAAAGCGTCGTTGGAGCGGTTTATTTCCTTGGGCGTTGAGATCAGCATTACCGAGCTGGACATAACGGCCGGCAACGGCGGCACGATCACCGAAAAGGAAGCAATCGCGCAAGGCTACTTGTACGCGCAGCTATTCCAAATTTACAAAGAGCACGCCGCGAATATCGCCAGAGTCACCTTCTGGGGTCTGAACGACGCGACGAGCTGGAGAAAAGAACAACCGCCGTTGCTCTTCGATAACAACCTGCAAGCGAAACAAGCCTATTACGGCGTTATCGATCCGAGCAAGTTCATAGCGGAGCACCCGCCGGCTTCGGCAACCGCTAGTCAAACTTCCGCTAAATACGGTACGCCGGTCATAGACGGAACCATTGACGCGATCTGGAGCGATGCGCCTGAAGTCTCGATCAACAAGTTCCAGATGGCATGGCAAGGTGCACGCGGTGTAGCCAGAGCGCTCTGGGATGATCACAACCTGTATTTGCAAATCCAAGTTACTGATAATGCGGAACTGGACAGTACTAGCCCGAACGCGCATGAACAAGATTCCGTCGAAGTGTTCGTAGACGAGAATAATGGTAAGACAGCTTCCTATCAATCGGATGATGGACAATACAGAGTAAACTATATGAACCAGGCAACTTTTAATCCGTCAAGCAAAGCAGCCGGTTTCGAGTCAGCCACCTCTCTTTCCGGAACGAACTACACGGTAGAAATGAAAATACCGTTAACATCGATCACGCCGGAAAACAACATGAAGCTAGGCTTTGACGTGCAAATCAACGACGGTAAAAACGGTGCTCGTCAGAGCGTTGCCGCATGGAACGATTTGACCGGCCAAGGTTATCAAGACACGTCCGTTTTTGGAGTGCTTACGCTTTTCGGTAAGAATTCTCCTGCAACGACACCGGCGGCGCCTGCGAACGTAACGGCTTCTGCCGTGAACGCTAGCTCGATCAAGTTGAATTGGAACACCACTTCAGACACGAGCGTAACGTTCTCCGTCTATCGTGGAACGTCCGAATCCGGTTCTTTCACGGTAATCGCTTCCGGCGTACCGGTTTCCGAATTCACGGATACGGGTCTGGAGGCTTCAACGAAGTACTACTACTACGTGAAGGCAGTTAAAGGGGAATTGGTGTCGGATGCATCCACAGTTGTGACTGCAACGACGATTCCTCTGGTTGTAACGCCTCCTGAGGAGGTTTTGGCGGCACCTACGGGATTGACGGCTGATGCTCAAAGCCAATCCTCAATCAGGCTGAATTGGAACACCACTTCAGACACGAGTGTAACGTTCTCCGTCTATCGCGGAACGTCCGAATCCGGTTCTTTCACGGTAATCGCTTCCGGCGTACCGGTTTCCGAATTTACGGATACGGGTCTGGAGGCTTCAACGAAGTACTACTACTACGTGAAGGCAGTTAAAGTGGAATTGGTGTCGGATGCATCACCAGTTGTGACTGCAACAACGAGAGCCGCTTCGCCTCAGACCGGTACAGACACGCCTCCTCCGGTGACTGAACAACCGGTTGAAAACGGCCAGATCACACCAAAAGTTACCGTGAATAACGGTAAGGCATCGTCCAACATCTCTGCCGGCAATCTGCAGAAAGCGTTCGATCAAGTTGTAACTAACGCTGCAGGCAAGAAAAAAGTTACGATCGACATTCCTGCAACAGCAGGCGCAAATTCATACGACGTGCAATTGCCGCTTCAAAGCCTGAAAGATTCCGGATCGACAGTACTTGCGATCAAGACGGTGAACGGCACGGTCGAGCTTCCTGGCAACATGCTGGCAGGCACGAACGTCGGCAGCTCCGAGTTCGTATCGGTTCGCTTGGGCAAGGTCTCGACAGAAGGACTCAGCAATGACGTCCGCCAGCAAATCGGTAACCATCCGGTCATTAGCCTCGAAGTTTTGGCAGGCGACTCCGTTGTCGCTTGGAACAACCCGAACGCGCCTGTAACGGTATCCGTACCTTACACGCCGACGGCTGAAGAGCTAAGCAACCCGGATCACATCATCATCTGGTACATCGAAGGCAGCGGCAAAGCGACACCTGTGCCGAATGCCCGCTACGATGCAGCAAGCGGTACGGTCAAATTCTCGACGACTCACTTCAGTATCTATGCGGTTGCGTTCGTCGTGAAATCGTTCGGAGATCTTCAGTCCGTACCATGGGCGAAGAAAGCGATCGAAGCGATGGCATCTCGCGGCATCATTAACGGCACGAGTGAGAACGCGTACGATCCGAATGCTTCCATCAAGAGAGCGGACTTCCTGTCGCTGCTCGTTCGCGCATTGGAGCTTAAAGGTAACAATGCTTCCGTAACGATGTTCTCCGACGTGGATTCCTCCGCATACTACTACGATGCGGTCAAGATCGCTGCGCAGCTCGGCATCATTCAAGGCACGGGCAGCAATCTGTTCGATCCAAACAGCAAGATCTCGCGTCAAGACATGATGGTCATCGCGGCGCGCGCGGCGAAAGCCGCAGGCAAAGCGTTGCCGACAGGTGGCACTTTGGATGCGTTCAGCGACGAGGCATCGGTAGCTTCTTACGCGAAAGACAGCGTTGTAGCACTGGTCAATGCCGGTATCGTGCAAGGATCAAACGGCATATTGGCGCCGAACAGCTCTCTCACTCGCGCCGAAGCGGCAGTTATCCTGCAACGAATTTGGAGTAAATAAGAGTTTCAGATAGCCTAAAGAGGCTGCTCTGCAGATTGAATCTTGATATGCTCCCCATACGGTAGACAGGTGAAATAATATATAACCTGTTTGCTGTGAGGGGAGCATTTTTCATGCCCGAAAATAAAATTAGTGCCTCAGAGAAATTAGCCATCGTGCAAGAGATTGAGAGCGGTCGAATTGGATTGAAGTACGCTGTTAGTAGATTTAAACTGAGTAAAAACACGCTCGTAAAAGGGAGACAACTTTATCGGTTATCTGGTGTTATAAGTTAGGTCGTTCTATTGTTAGTTCGATTATCGAGAAGCATAAAGGAACACTCTCTAGAAAGTATAGATAAGGGGAATGATACTATGAGGCTTGATTGCATCTTATTGTTTTTTTATTGACTTGATGGTCTATACATTTCAGATCAGTGATTCTTTTTCTTGTATTAAAATCAAATAACACTGGATAAAATATGTGCAAATCATGTTGTGAGTCCTGTCTATTCCGGTAGACATGCATGTTGAAATGCGAAAAACTCGTTAAAACCAACTAGCACTATATAAATAATCAAGTCGTTAGAAGCCTTACACCCTACGACCTTAAGGGACTTCTTAATACATAGTAAGACTTAGCGGACACTTGTTCTAATCCCCTCGCATTCACCATAGTACACCAGTCCGCATCAGGGCTGGTGTGTTTTTATGTGGCCCTATTCTATGATAGGTGTCGGCTTTATAATTATAATTTCCACTATAAAGCTGTAAAAGTACGGTAGTCAGACGTTCATAAGATGGGGGTACATCGTATTAGGTAATGTTCACACTGAGCACTCGGCACATGTGGGGCGCTGTATGTCACTCGTAAGAAAGTAGTAGTTAAGAGCCGCATTTACCTGTATATTGAAGTTTGAATGTATTTGAATCTACCACTATGATCTGCATCGGTGAGTCTACTTCGTTACCCGGTATATTCTTCTTGCTTAAAACATGGGTTTGCATGTTAATTAACCGTCCGGGGGTGGACGGTTTTTTCTTACGTTCAAAAAAGGACCTCATCGTAATGTTTGTGTTCAACGCCTCGTAGATATTTGCAGGGTACATTTACCTATAATGATGATATGATTTAGATAATCGACTTACTTATTGCGCTCTTGGAGATTGGGGTTGGGTTCATAATGAGGGGTATTCTCCGATTCGGTTCTCGTTCTATCTTGCTTTATATAATTGCTGCCCTTGTTATTGGTTCGGTTGTAAGCTATGCCGTCGTCCCTGCACCGGACTCCCCTAAGTTCCAAAGTGAAAAAGGCATTCTGGATATAACGCAGGCCCATGTCAGTGAGAATCCGGTAAAGTTAAAAGGGGACTGGGCGTTCTATTGGCAAGAGCTGCTGTCGCCTGAGGACATACAGAATCGCTTAGCAAGGGACGGAAATCATGATCGCTGGATCAGCATCCCGGGGTCATGGTTAGGCTATCAATTAGATGGTCAGCAGCTGAACGGTACAGGCTTTGCAACCTTTCGGGTGGTCATAAAGCTTAGCGAGCAGGATAGGAATGAGCGGCTTGCTCTGCGGATGCCTACCATTTTTCATGCGTATAAATTATGGGTTAATGGCGAGCTGTTGGCAGAGGTTGGTGTAGTTGGTCAGGACAAGAGCAGCGTGACACCGCATCTGGCAACGAAGCTGGTGTTCTTTCAGCCCAAGAATGACAAGGTAGAGCTGGTTATGCAAGTAGCCAACTTCCATCATAAGCGAGGCGGCATCACCAAGTATATAGAGCTCGGCGGCAGTGATGTGTTAACGGTTAGGACAAATCTGAGAATCGCCGCAGAAATGTTCACCACCGCAGGCCTGCTTGTGATTGGCGTATATCATCTGCTGTTATTCGGACTGCGACGCAAAGACAGGGCTCCATTGTATTTTGGTCTGTTCACCACGTTGTCCGGTATCCGATCCTTGCTGGTCGGCGAGCTCTTACTCACACAATTGTGGCCATCTTTTCCATGGGGATTGCAGTTCAAGATCGAATACCTGATTCTTTGCAGCATTGGTTATATCATGACGATGTACTTTGATAGCATTTTTCCGAATTATGTGTCGCGTTGGTTTCATCTTGTCACGCGGATCGTTACCGGCGCATTCTGTATCGTTGTTGTGGTGACCCCTGCACTTCTATATACCAAAATGTTACTGATGATCGGTGTGATGGTTTTTCTGCATATGGTTTATCTGATGGTTGGGCTAGTCAAAGCGGCTATGCGGCGTATGGAGGGAGCGCTAATCTTCCTGCTCGTGTCGGTGGTTGGTTTAGTTACTGTCGTCAACGATTTTTTATATTACAACGAATGGTCGCTGATCGGAAATACATCTCCGCTTGGTTTGTTGGTGTTTACGATCGCACAGATGATTCTGCTTTCTTCGAGATTTACGAGGGCGGCATCGAACGAGGAGAGGATTGCACGTGAACTGCAGGATGCTAACAACAAGCTGACCGAAATGAATTTGAATTTGGAACGAACCGTGCAGGAACGCACACAGGCCCTATCCGCTGCTCATGATGATCTCCGCACGTCGTATGACCGGTTGCTTCACTCCGAGGAAGGGAGGAAGAAGCTCCTTGCCTATATAACGCACGATCTGCGTATGCCGTTGTCCAGTATGCTTGGTTATGTAGAAGCTGTGCAGGACAGGGTCAAGCCGGAACGTAATGAACAGTACTTGAAGTATATCCGGGATAACACGATAAGGGTTAACCGCATGATCGAGGAGTTGTCCTTCTTGTCGCATTTGGAGACGGGACAAGTCTCGTACCGAATGGAGCAGGTTCATGTGGTTGACTTCTTGCGCCGGTTCTATGAACAATATGAGCTAGTTGTGCGTGACGCAGGGTTGGATTTCACGCTGGATTTCAGAGATGTGGAAGATCAACGCCCTGACATGCCTGTTGTCGAAATGGATGTGCAAAGATTAGAGCAGGCATTGTTTAATATAGTGTCGAACGCGATGAAGTTTACTTCTAGCAGTGGGTCGGTGCGTATTGCATTAGCTGTTGAAGAAGAGGATCATATCCGCCGTGCAATCATTAGCGTGCAAGATTCAGGCACAGGTATTCCCCCAGAGCAGCTCGAGCAAATCTTCGATCGTAATTACAGGTATGATCGACCGGGCCTGGAGAAGGGTATAGAGGGCAGCGGGCTCGGGCTGGCGATTTGCAGGGAAATCGTCCAAGCGCATGGAGGGACGATTCGAGCGGAGAGCGACGGCAAGACGGGGGCAATATTCTATGTATCGCTTCCTTGTATTCTTGTATTGTAGAAGAAAGAAGGTGACAGCATGATGGACATGCACAAAATTATGATCGTCGATGATGATCCCAATATATGCGAGATTGTTCAGGTGTATTGCGAGCGTGAGGGCTTCATATGCTCCTACAGCTACAGCGGGGCAGAAGCCATGAAACTGCTTACGTCGTTCGAGCCGGATTTGATTGTACTGGATGTATTGTTGGCTAATGAAAACGGCATTGATTGGTGTAGGAACGCACGTTTCTACACGAATGCGCCGATCGTGTTTCTGAGCAGCCGTGAGGAGGACGAGGTCAAAATCAGCGCATTATCCTATGGCGGCGACGATTATGTGACCAAGCCGTTTAGTCCAGGAGTACTCATGGCCAAGATCAAGGCTCACCTTCGCAGAGTGTCGACGGGCAGAAGGGAACAACTGCTAGAGTTTCCGGGTTTGACGCTGGATTACTACGCACAGTCCGCCATCATGGGTAGTGAAACCATTTTTTTAACGAAAAAAGAGTTCAGTCTATTGTCCTATTTGGCACAAAACGTTAACCGTGTCGTCACTGTCGATATGTTGTTTCAGCTCATCTGGGGAATGGAGAGTCTGGAGGATACGAGAACCGTCGCTGTACACATTAGTAATTTACGTAAAAAAATCGAAGCTGACCCTGTCAATCCTGAGAGAATCATTACGATTCGGGGGGCCGGATATATGCTGGTTGCCAGAAGTGCGTTACAAGCGAGAACATAGTAGCGTTAAGGTTGGTAGTGTGACCACGACTGCCGCTAACACACTGCAGCTAGAAGGGATAGAACCAAGCTGCCTTAATTGTAGTGAGCTGAACCGTATCATAAATAGAGCGAAATCCGTGGCAGACGTTCTGGAGAGGATCCCAGACTTCATGCAAAACAACCTCCAATTCCACCTATGATAAAGTGGAGATGGAGGTTGTTTTTACACGTAAAATTAGTAATAAGTGGAAACCGAAAAGTTATAAATGGGCCTTTGGGAAAACCCCTTCGGAATTTCAGGGAATTAACGGAGCAATTGCAGTACGCCTTGCGGCTGTTGGTTCGCTTGAGCCAACATAGATTGTGCTGCTTGAGTAAGAATGTTGTTCTTAGTGAACTCCATCATTTCCTTCGCCATGTCTACATCACGGATACGCGACTCAGCGGCAGTAAGGTTTTCAGAAGCAGCTCCAAGGTTGTTAATGGTGTGATCCAAACGATTTTGGTATGCACCTAATTTGGAACGTTCGGCGGATACAGCATTAATGGAATTATCTAGTACTGCAATTGCTCCAGAAGCCTTAGTAGCATCCGAAACATCAAGGGAGTACTCAACATTAACGTTATTAGTGCCATTATTGGTTTGTTTCGTAGTTGTCCAAGCAGCACCCGTAATCACATTTCCATTTTTATCTTTAATTACTGCAGATGTATCAGAAGAAGTTAACCCGAGAGCACTTGCACGCATGTCTGTAACATTCATGGACAAGGACTGACCTTGGTTTGCTCCGACTTGCATCGACAAGGATTTGTCCTCAACACCACCTTCAACTGTAAAAGCGGCTTGACCATTCGTTTTTGCGCCAATATTTACTTTGAGGCCATTTCCAAAATCGATCGTGGAGTTGGCTGCAATATCAGATTTCTTAGTTGTATCACCAGTTGTTGTGTTTGTCAGCGTAGCGGTTTTTGTTGTTGCAGCAGTAACGCTAAATCCATGTGTAGTAGGGCCAGTAAGTGTACCGATAGTAAGATCTACGCCATTACCCAGGTTATAAGTGCCGCCATCCTCAAACGTTAAAGTTTGCGTGCCAACCACAACGCCGCCATTGGCATCGTGGACTGTTGCAGTATAAGCATTTGCGGTACCAATGGTAAGGTCAAAAGTGTTAGAAGCGCTATACGTTGTACTATCAGCACGTGTATCAATGCTTACTCCGT
>NZ_JBFTSN010000167.1:0-12566 GCF_056400045.1 Paenibacillus sp. 01L418 | reverse complement strand
TAATTGAAGCGAGGAGCAGAAGGTGAGTATATGCTGATTATTGGCAATTTGCAGTATCGTTTCATGAAACTCTTCATCATATTCCATCGCTTCATAGAGCTGCTCTTCACTAACTTTTTCATTAAAGCTGGCATTAATAGCACGCAGCTGTTCAATATGCTCTGGTTGAATATTGTCGGCAGCAAGCTCAGCTGCTAATGCTTGAAGGGCTGTAAGGGGCGCATACAGCTTAAGGATATCTTCCTTGGCTAGCGTCGTGACTCGCGTCTCTTTTCCAGGAAACATTTGAATGAGTCCTTGAACCTCAAGCAATTGAAAGGCTTCCCTAATCGGTGTGCGGCTGACGCCAAGTGCCTCGGCAAGCTCTGAATCGTTAAGCTTCTCACCGGGCTGAAGCGTGCCGTCGATAATCCATTTTTGCAGCTGGCTTAAGGTACGCTCCTTGGCGGATAGTCTAACGGGTGTTGAATAATCAGTTGGAATAGGCAGAGGGGATCCTCCTTTATTTTTTGGTTTCATTATGAAAGTGATAGGATAACAGTTTCGACAATATATAATATATCGCAGGATCATTCATTGAAGCAAATGCCAAAAATTTTAAAAAGGAATTTATTGCTTTTATTTGCTTAAGGAAATATAATATGCGATATATTACATATTACATTCTTTTTGGAGTAAGGAGAAAACTGTATGTCTAGTACTCAAGCTTCAATCGCAACATCACCGTCCGCTTTAAAAACGATATACCCACTGTTGTTTGCCATTAGCTTCGTGCATTTGATTAATGACACGATTCAATCGGTCGTACCGGCATTATTTCCTATTTTGAAGGACTCGCTTTCACTGAGCTTTGCTCAAATTGGATTGATCTCTTTGATGATTAATTTAACTGCAGCGCTGCTGCAGCCTGTTGTCGGCATTTTATCTGACTCGCATCCGAAGCCGATGCTGCTGCCTATTGGCATGCTGTTCACAATGGGGGGCGTTGCTGCTCTTTCGTATGCTTCGCAGTTCTGGATGGTCATGGTCGCTGTTATGTTAATTGGAATTGGTTCAGCCGTTTTCCATCCAGCTTCTGCGCGGGTTTCCTATTTGGCGGCTGGGACGAAAAAAGGTACAGGGCAGTCGATCTTTCAATTTGGCGGAAATATTGGACAATCGCTTGCACCAATCATGACTGCTGTTCTGTTCGTGCACACAGGTCAGCGCGGTGTGATCTGGTTTGCTCTGGTCGTTACGATTGGAATTGTCATTCAATTTAATGTAGCCAAATGGTACGGCAAGCAGCTCGCTCTTGAGCCAAGAAAGAGTACGAAGCAAGCGGCAAAGCCGGTTTCCAAACTTAATGTGTCCTCCGGTAAAGTTGTATTTGCCATAACGATTTTAATGATTCTTGTATTTTCCAAAAACGTCTATATTTCTGCGATCAGCAGCTATTACTCGTTTTATGCCATCGAGCATTTTGGACTCTCTGTCAGTCATGCTCAAATCGTATTGTTTGTCTTTCTTGCAGCGAATGTTATTGGCTTGCTTCTCGGCGGGGTGCTCGCAGATAAGTTCAGCCGTCGCAGCTTGATCTGGTTCTCGATCCTAGGAACTGCACCATTTGCGCTGCTGCTTCCTTATGCTAATTTAACATTTTCCGTTATTTTAATCTTTTTTGCCGGTTTAATCTTGGCCTCGGCGTTTTCCGTTATTTTAGTTTATGCGAACGAATTGCTTCCTGGGCGGGTTGGCCTCGTATCAGGTGTGTTTTTCGGAATGGCGTTTGGTCTCGGGGGCATTGGTTCGGCGGTGCTCGGCAATTTGGCAGATTCCATGGGTATTGAGTTTGTCATTCGCTGCACGTCCTATTTGCCTTTGCTCGGCATGCTGACGATTTTGCTGCCATCGGATCGCAAAGCCAAAGCAGCCGTTTAATCCGAGTGGACGATTTTCTCATTAGGACAATTTCCGCGCATTCCCCGCCCACATACAATGTTGGTGTATAGCCTAATTGGTGCTGGGAGGGGAGTAACGCTGTGAATAAGCGGACTTTAATGATCGTTTCGCTTGTCATTTATGTCATGCTAGCTATCTTATTCCTCATTTTGTCTATTTTTCATTAAACACATAACAGAGCAAGGGCTGTCCTAGAAGTAGATTGATCTACTCTAGGCAGCCCTTGTTTGTTTATTAGCCTCGGCTACTTGCCTGGCTGCTCCTGACTAAGCTTCATTTTACGGTAATCCTTCGGAACGATGCCCTTGGTTTCACGGAAAATACGGGAGAAGGTTTTGTATGAGCCATAACCAACCTCCAGCGCAATTTCAGCGACGCTCATATCGGTAGAAACAAGCAGGCTGCAGGCATGCCGCAAGCGCAAATCATGCAGGAAATGTACGAATGTTTGTCCAGTCGTTTGTTTAATTACTTCACTTATGCGAGACATGCTCAGTGAAAAGCGGCTTGCAAGATCAGATAGCGCAAGCTCGTCTTGATAATGTTGATGAATATAATGAATGATCGGCCAAACCGAGGCACTCGATTTGGAAGCAAGCCTTGAGGCTGGAACAGACGGCGCAATATTGCGGCGATAACGATCAAAGAAAGCTAATATTTCCTTCAACCGCACTTGCAGCATCGTTCGGCGCCAAGGCTCCTGCCCCGCATACTCACGAAACATATCTTCTATTAAATGCTTCATTCGTTCATTATCAGCACCGCTAAGTTGAACAGATGGCGGCAGAGTATTCTGATCGATGAGGTCCATAAGGCCTTCCTCTTGTCCAGGCTCCATCAGCAAGTCCATGCTAAACATACAATTATAAAGAACAAGTGTACTCCCGGGCTCGGTAAATAGTTCATGCACCTGATAAGGAAGCACAAACGTAAAAGTGCCGGGCAGCATTTGATGTTTTGCATCGTTGATCGATTCAGAGCCTCTTCCGTCTATAACATAAGAGAACTCCAAAAAGTCATGGCGATGCGGCCTAAAGCCATGGTAAAGACGGTTTAGGCTAATATGGAGGGGAGAAGAGGTATTCATATTTGGATACGTTTTCAAATAGTCAGGTATGTAGGTCATGAATGAATGCATTCCTCCGAAAATCTGAGACTTTTATCGAAAAACAAGCACGATTTCTCATCCCGTTTATTCTAACATAAATGAAGAGATCAAGCGTTACGAAAAACGAGTGCTTATTGCTGAGCAAGGGTTCATTCAAAATTATAGGAGGAATTTCATTGACTACAGAAAATAAGATTAGAATAGGTATTATCGGTGCAGGAAATATTGGCAACGTCCATGCAGGAGAATTTTCTAAGCTTGGCGAAGAGTGTATCATTACGGCGATTACTGATCTGGATTTGAATCGGGCAGAGAAAGCAGCCAAGCAATATGGTATTGAGCATGTTGCGGCTTCCAATGAAGAGTTGATTCAGCGAGCTGACATCGATGCGGTCATCATCGGTGTTCCTAACCAATTCCATGCTCCGCTTGCCGTTCAAGCTCTTGAAGCGGGCAAGCATGTGTTGATAGAGAAGCCGATGGGCATTAACAGCGATGCTGCTCGTCAAATATTGAGAGCAAGCGAAGCAGCAGACCGTGTCGTCATGGTCGCTCATCAAATGCGCTGGGAATCTGTTGCGATGCAAATTAAAGAGCAAATCGACCGTGGTGAGCTTGGCAAAATTTATACAGCCAAAACGGGCTGGTTTCGCCGCAAGGGCATTCCGGGCTGGGGCACATGGTTTACACAAATGGATCAATCGGGCGGCGGCCCGCTTATCGATATCGGCGTTCACATGCTTGACCTTGCGCTGTATTTGATGGGCAATCCAAAGCCGGTTTCCGTATATGGATCAACCTATGCAGAGTTTGGCCCAAACCGTAAAGGGATTGGCACATGGGGTACACCGGATTGGGACGGAACGTATGATGTTGAGGACTTGGCTACGGCGCTAATCAAAATGGAAGACGGCAGTACACTCTCGCTTGAAGTGAGCTGGGCTGTTCATATGGATACGGACAATTCACCGTTTATCCATGTAATGGGCTCAGAAGGCGGCGCAAGCTATCGCGGTGCTGAAGGCAAGCTGCTTACAGAAAAATTTGATCGCCCGATTGAAAGTGTTTTGAGCAAAGCAGACAATGATGAAGGTGAGCGCGCTCGTCTTAGCCGTCACTTCCTTGCATGTATTCGTGAAGGTAAACAGCCGATTACTTCCGTATTGACTGGTTTGACGAACAATCTTGTGCTTGATGCAATTTATGAATCATCGCGCACAGGCAATGAAGTGAAGCTGGACTGAAATCTAAATTAATTATAATTGATTGTAGAATGAGGAGGAATTTGTATGTTGAGAGGTTTAACTGGAGCGGGTCTTGGTCGAATCGAAAGTGATGAGCATCTAATTAAGCTCGCTGGCGCGTACGGATTTCAAGCTGTAGATTTGGATGCGGCGTCGCTAATTAATCGTTATGGTGAAGAGCAAGCTCGTGAGCTTCTTGCAAGCAATGGCGTAGTAATTGGCTCCATTGGTCTTCCAGTAGAATGGAGAACAACGGAAGAAGCTTTTCTTGAAGGATTGGAGAAGCTGGCATCCTCTGCGGCTGCGGCTGCGGCTCTAGGCTGTACAAGCTGCTGCACCTATATTTTGCCTTCAACAGATTTGAAAGCAGCTCGCTTCATGGCACTTGCAACTCGCAGATTACGTACTTGCGCTCAAATTCTAGGTGCTTATGGCATTCGCCTTGGCCTTGAATTTGTTGGCCCGCATCATTTGCGGACGCGTTGGGAAAATCCATTTATTTGGACGCTCGAGGAAACATTGGAGTGGATCGACGCAATCGGTGAGAGCAATGTAGGATTGTTGTTTGATGCCTATCACTGGTATACGAACAGCCTGACTGTTGCTGATATTGAAGCGCTTCGTCCAGAGCAAATCGTCCATGTTCATATCAATGACGCGCCGGACGTGCCGGTTGAGGAAGCACTCGACAACGGCCGCGTATATCCTGGTGAAGGTGTAATTGATTTAGTCGGATTCCTGCAAGCACTTAATCGTATTGGCTATAAAGGTGCTGTGTCACAGGAGATCTTATCATCAGAAGCGGAATCGCAATCGCCGGAAGAGCTGGCGCAGCGCTCCAAAGCAGGTTTTGATAAAGTATTTGGCGCAGCTGGTCTGTAAGAAATACTCCTTCAAATATAATATGGCTGTGAGTTACATCGCTGCAAGCACACATCATCGTGCTTGCAGCGATTTTTTATTATTTAGCGAGAATTCGAAAAAACGCTAATTTTGACATGATTTTTCATGAAATGTATTGGGTACTGTCGAGCAGGGCTATTCCGTTATGATGAATAATAACTGTTTTTTAAACGCTGTGAACAGAGCGATAATAGGAGACCAAAAACATGGGATATAAAGCAGAGCAGCTTCATCCGTTAAACCTTTGGTATAAGCAGGCGGCTTCACGATGGGAGGAAGCACTGCCCATTGGGAATGGCCGACTAGGCGGTATGGTATTTGGCGGTGTGGAACAAGAACGCATTCAATTAAATGAAGATACATTGTGGTCAGGCTTTCCGCGGGATACGAACAATTACGAAGCGCTGCGCTATTTAAAGCGAGCCCGGGACTTCATAGCAGATAAAAGATTTGTTGAGGCGGAGCAGTTAATCGAGGCGAAGATGCTCGGAACAAACACAGAGTCCTATCAACCGATGGGCGACTTGTTTATAGAGCAGCATTTTGAACACGCCCTTGATCAGGCTCCAGATTACATTCGCAAGCTTGATATCGATGCAGGCATCGCTGCTGCACGGTTTCAAGTGGGTAAAACGGTTTACTCGCGCGAGATGTTCGTTAGCGCGGTGGATCAAGTATTATGCGTTAGATACGAGTCAGAAGGAGAAGATCTGCTAGAGCTTACAGCAGCGATGACTTCCTCCGTACAGTATGGAATCGAGGCAGCAGGCAGCGACGCTATCGTACTTCACGGTCGTTGTCCAAGTCATGTAGCAGACAATTATTTGGGAGATCATCCGCTGGCTGTACAGTATGAGAATGATCGCGGCATTACGTTTCAAGGAAAACTGATGGTCAAGATAGAAGGCGGCAAACTATCGATAAACAGCGATAAGCAAATAAATATTCAAGGGGCAAGCTCGGCTACATTTCTATTAAGCGCAGCAACAAGCTTTGTGAATTTTGATGTTCATCCAGACAAAACTGCTGCTGAACTGGCCGAGCAAAACGATCGCCTACTGGAGAAAGCATTAACTTTTAGCTATGAACAGCTGCGAGAGCGCCATGTAGAGGATCATCGAAGCTTGTTTCAACGCGTGCAGCTCGATTTGGGGCGGACGGAACAAGCTCAATTGCCGACAGATGAGCGGCTGGAAAACTATAAGCAAGGCAAACAAGATCCAGCATTGGAAGCGCTATATTTCCAATACGGCCGATATTTGCTTATGGCAAGTTCGCGGCCAGGCACGCAGCCGGCTAATCTGCAAGGCATATGGAATGACCGGGTTCAGCCGCCTTGGAACAGCGACTATACGACGAATATTAATACGCAAATGAATTATTGGCCGGCGGAAATAGGGAATTTGAGCGAATGCCATGAGCCTTTGTTTCGCTTGATTGAGGAACTCAGCATCACGGGAGCCCGTACCGCGGCTATTCATTACAACAGTGCAGGCTGGGTAGCGCATCATAATGTGGATTTATGGCGGACATCAACGCCGACAGCCGGCCATCCAAGCTGGGCTTTCTGGCCGCTTGGCGGCGTTTGGCTGATGCAGCATTTATGGGAGCATTATTTATATCATCCGAGTGAAGCCTTTTTGAGAGAAAAAGCTTATCCCTTAATGAAGGGCGCAGCTTTATTTTGTTTGGACTTACTGCAGGAGAACGACAAAGGGCAGCTGATGACTTCGCCATCCACGTCGCCAGAGAATAAATTTCTGACCGC
Organism: Paenibacillus sp. 01L418; assembly: GCF_056400045.1. Taxonomy (NCBI): domain Bacteria; kingdom Bacillati; phylum Bacillota; class Bacilli; order Caryophanales; family Paenibacillaceae; genus Paenibacillus; species Paenibacillus sp. 01L418. The sequence continues at coordinate 5,602 of NZ_JBFTSN010000167.1, read as the reverse complement.
ACAAGGGGAGGCTTGCAGTGTTGCTGAGTCATCTGCTATGGACATTACTTTAATTGGCGAGCTGTTTGATCATTGCGCAGCAGCTGCGAGCTTGCTCGGAATCGATGCATCTTTCAAGCAGCAGCTAGAAGCAGCGAGGAGCAAGCTTCCTCCGCTGCAAATTGCGCCTAATGGACAATTGCAGGAATGGCATGATTATTTCGAGGAGCATGAGCCTGGGCATCGTCATGTATCTCATCTATATGGCTTATATCCAGGTACGTCAATCAATCAAGAAACAACTTCGGAGCTTGTGGAAGCGGGCCGCCTTTCACTTGAGAGCCGCATAAACCACGGAGGCGGTCATACAGGCTGGAGCTGTGCGTGGTTAATTAACTTATTTGCGAGGCTGAAGGATTCGAAGTCTTCTTATCATTTTATCCATACTTTGCTTGCACGCTCTACGCATCCGAATTTGTTCGATGATCATCCACCGTTTCAAATCGATGGAAACTTTGGCGGTACGGCGGGCATTGCAGAGCTTCTGCTGCAAAGCCATTTGGGTTATATCGAGCTTCTGCCAGCGCTTCCGGGTGCATGGCCGGCAGGTTGCGTGAAAGGTCTTAAAGCGCGTGGAGGGTTTGTTGTCGATATGGAATGGACAGATGGCAAGCTGACGGCTGGGCGCATGCAATCCACACACGGATCGATTTGCAGCTTGCGATCGAAGGAATCCATTACCGTTGTTGCTTCTGACGGTACAGCTATCGATGCGTCAAAGCCATTTTCAACAAACAAAAATGAATGGTATAGCATATTAACATCCACGATAGAGGGGGAGTAAGCGTTATGACGACCAGTATACGTTTTCCATTTGAAAATTTAGAGCTTCCGCTTGAAGAACGGGTAACCGATCTTGTTTCACGTTTTACGCTGGATGAGAAAATTGAATCGATGGTTCAATACCAGCCTGAAATAAAGCGATTAGGCGTAAAGCCGTACAAACATGGGACGGAAGCGGCGCACGGAATGGCGTGGTTAGGCGAAGCGACCACGTTCCCTCAGCCCATCGGGCTTGGCTGCACTTGGAATCCCGAGCTGCTGAAGGAAGTAGGCTCTGCAATCGGTGACGAAGCACGCGTTTACTTTCAGCGAAACCCAGCCATCAACGGCTTGACGCTGTGGGCGCCAACGGTGGATATGGAGCGAGATCCGCGCTGGGGAAGAACAGAAGAGGCTTATGGAGAAGATCCTAAGCTGACAGGTGAGCTAACAGCCTCGCTGGTACAGGGCATTCAAGGCGATCACCCGCTTTACTTTAAAGCGGTAGCGACCTTGAAGCATTTTATCGGCAATAACAATGAAATCAATCGCGGCAGTTGTTCGGCGAGCATTGATCCGCGCAATATGAAGGAATATTATCAAGCAGCGTTCAAGCCTGCTTTCGTCAAGGGCGGCGCTCATTCGATGATGACCTCGTACAACTCGGTTAATGGCACGCCTACTATTTTGCATGAGGACGTAAACAAAGTAGTGAAAGAGGAATGGGGCATGAACGGCTTCATCGTCAGCGATGCGGGAGATTTGCTTGGTATCGTCAACGATCATCATTATTATGATTCCTATAAAGAGGCAGTAGCTCATTCCATCAAAGCAGGCATCGACAGCATAACGGATGATAAAGAAAAATCATGCGCGGCTATTCGTGAAGCTTTGTCAGAAGGGCTGCTGTCAGAGCAGGATTTGGATAAAGCACTTATTAACACCTTCCGTGTACGTTTCCGCTTAGGAGAGTTCGATCCCGCTGAAGGGAATCCATACGTGGATATGCCGGAATCGAAACTATGTGCACCGGAGCATGGACAATTATCGCTGCGAGCTGCAAAAGAGTCGATTGTTTTGCTCAAAAATGAGAACAAAACGTTGCCGTTGAATAAAGAAAAGTTAAGCCGTGTAGCAGTGATCGGGCCGCTTGCCGACGTTGTATACCGAGACTGGTACTCTGGATCACTGCCGTACAAAGTAACACCACTTGAAGGCATCGAGAGCAAGCTTGCCGGCAAAGAAGTAACATTCAGCAGCGGCAATGATCGCGTTCGATTGAAATCAGCTGCGAATGGAAAAGTATTGCGCACATCCACAGACCATGCAAACCGCCTGCAAGCGACTGATTTGGATGAGGAAGGCGATACATTTGAGGTGACGGATTGGGGCTGGGGCAGTTATACGCTAGAGAGCATGGATTCCGGCAAGCTGCTTACAAGCGCAGATGATGTCAATATTGCAGCTGCTGCAAGCGAAGCTTTTGGCTGGTTTGTGAAGGAAGTGTTCAAGCTTGATGAGCAATCCGAAGAGAATTTTGCGATACGAACTTGGAACGGCAAGCTGGTCACTGCCCCTAATGGCGGCGCAGATTCCCTTCAAGTTACGGAATTAGCGGATATTGGAGCAAGCGAGCTGTTCTCTAAAGATGTTATCGCGAACGGAATTGCAGAAGCGGCAGCTGCAGCCAAAGCAGCAGAAACGGCAATTGTTTTCGTAGGCAATAATCCTCTTATTAACGGGAAAGAAGAAATCGATCGTCCAAGCCTTGACCTTGCCGCTTCGCAAAATGAATTAATTAGCGCGGTATTCGCTGCTAATCCGAACACGGTCGTCGTAGTTATTGGAAGTTATCCATTTGCACTTAACAAGGTAAACGAGCAAGTTCCCGCGATTGTTTACTTATCACATGCAGGTCAAGAGCTGGGCAATGCCATTGCTGACGTTTTATTCGGTGATTACTCGCCGGCTGGACGCTTGAATATGACTTGGTACAAATCAGAAGAGCAGTTAACCGATCTAATGGATTATGATATTTTGAAAGGAAAACGAACATATCTTTATTTCGATGGCGAACCGTTGTATCCATTTGGTTATGGTCTTAGCTACGGTTCATTCCGATACGGTCCGCTTGAGATTACGAATAACGCTGCGAGTATGAACGGCAGTGTAACAGTGGAACTGCAGGTTACGAATGAGAGCGACATCGCAGCGGATGAGGTTGTCCAATTATATGTTCGAGTAGAGGGCTCAAGGGTACAGCGTCCGCTTAAGAAGCTGGTTGGCTTCACGCGGATTTCATTCCAGCCTAGAGAGACGAAGCAAGTAGAACTTGTAGTTCCAGCAGAAGAGCTTGCTATTTGGGATGTAACACGGGACCGTTTCTGCCTTGAAACGGCGGCTTATACGTTTGCAGCTGGTGCCTCCTCTGCACATCTCCTTGCCGAGAGTACAATAACAATCGAAGGCGAGACCATTCCACCACGTCAGTTATCCTTGCAGACGCGCGCGGAAAACTATGATGATTATGCCCATGTTTATTTGGATGAGAGCAAGGAAGGYGGAACGGCAGTCCGTTTATCGCAAGCAGAGGGCTGGATCAAATTTAATGATGTTGATTGGTCAAACGGCCCAAGTGTATTTGAAGCTCGCGTTAGCGGCGGCGCTCAAGGCGGAGAGTTGTCTATTCAGATGATCAGCCCGGCCGCTGTTTTTAGAGGCTCATGCTCGGTTGAGTCAAGCGGTGAGCAAGAATGGCAAACGATTCGTATTGATCTGCCAAGCTGCAAGCTGAGAGGCGATCTGGTAATTGGTTTGACGGAAAGTGTGAAGCTGAGCTTCTTCCGCTTTCAATAATATGAGCAATTTCATACGGAGCTGTCTTCAGGTGCTGTATAGCGCTTGTTGCAGCTCCGTTTTTGCGGTTATGGTTGCTTTTTATGTAATGCAGCTTTATTCTTTAAATGAACAATGAGCATCGACAGAGGAGCTAGTCCATATGGCAAACGACATTGAAATCAACTTGTATAAAGATTGGATAAATACGGTGAAAGAAATCTTCCGGGGGTCAGGACATCCTTTGCCTGAATCCATTAGCGATCGGGAGGCAGCAGTTGCTTACTTCTCGCAGACCGCACAATCGAAAGAGGAAGCAGAGCAGCAGGCGGATGCCAATGAAGAACGCCTTGCCTCGCTGCAGCAGACGATCATCGATCATTTTGAAACGGTTATTGTGCCGGATATTCGCAGCAGAACAAATTATGCAGGCGATCGTTTTGCTTTCAAATGGTTGTACAACAAAGGCGAGCATATCGTTGAAGAGCATTCATCCTACCGAATTCCGCTCTCTTAAGAGCGGGATTTTTGCATCGTATAGGCAGCGCTTCCATTTTGTCTAATTTTCATATGATAAAATATTGAATTAGTGATGTAGGCACGGCAGATTACCAGCATTATAATGTAGATGCCTTAAAATTTTACGCGAAAAAGTAAACGCTTACCTCAGCCGATACTAACGAATGAAGTTTGCTGCGCAAAGCTTTAAGGAGGAACCGTTTGTATGAAGAAGAGCATTCGAACAATGGGGCAAAGAATGAACAATATTCGAATCAAAAAGAAACTTATTATTTCTTTTATTCTCGTTGTTTTTGTACCGGTGCTTATCGTAGGCATTTTTCTTACCGTCGCTTTTAGGCAAAATGTACTTGATCAAGCGACCCAGCAAATTACGAATAACGTCGAGCGAATTAAGAAGCAGACCTTGGATATTATACGCATGCCAATCGAAATTTCCGACAAGCTGCTGGTCGATAGCAGGTTAACGAACGTCGTCAACACGCAATACAGCTCCAYGTTTGATGTCGTTAAGGCGTTTTGGGATTACCGTGATTTTAAAGATTACATTAAACTATACAGTGAAGTCTACAACATACGCTTTTATACGACGAATATGACGATACTCGACAATTGGGAGTTTCTGAAAGTTACCGATCCCATTGCGGAAACAGACTGGTATAAGTCAGCAATGAAGCGCGACGGCATTCACTGGGAATACATTAAGGATGAAACCAAAAATAACCGCCGTTATTTGAGTCTGATTCGGAAGATCACGTTCCCAACATATCGGACAAGCGGCGTACTAGTGATAGGCGTGAATCAGGATGAGCTTAATGCGATGATTAGCCAAGAGCCGTTTGATACGATGATTATTGATGACAATGGTTATATGATTGCAGCGAAAAACCCCGAATGGGTAGGTAAAAATATTTCTGAATTAGACTTTGCCAGTAAACTGACGAATAAAGCAGCAGGCACCTATGAATTCAAATACGAAGGAAAACCTTCGAAAATTGTTATCGAGGATCTTCAGCCTGAATCAAGCTTTAATCGGTTGAAAATCGTATCTGTATTTACAATTGATAGTATTGTAAGTGGAGCTAATCGCATAAGCTTGCTTGGGCTAGGCATTATTTTGCTAAGCTTAGTTATAGCCTTCGTTATGATTTATATTTTTTCTGCGATTATATCGAAGCGGATGCTGGTCCTGAATAAAGATTTGAACAAAGTAGCGATGGGAGATTTGAACGTGATTTCGCATGTGACAGGCAATGACGAGATTGGCATCCTGTCCAAGCAATTCAACAACATGGTCGTAAGTATTCGCGGCTTAATGGACGAGGTAGCGGAATCGCATAAACAACAGGCCCAGCTGCAGCTTAGACAAAAGGAAATTAAGCTGAAAATGATGGCCAGCCAAATCAATCCTCATTTTTTGTTTAACGCGCTTGAATCGATTCGAATG
>NZ_JBFTSN010000166.1:0-12643 GCF_056400045.1 Paenibacillus sp. 01L418 | reverse complement strand
ATTCTCCTTACGGGTCTGCTCACAGCTTGTTCGGAGTCAAACAACAAAGTAGAATCGACAACTAGCCCAGCACCTGACAAAGAAACAGATGTGACGGATAAGCCAGCAGAGCCTACGAAATTTTCGATCGCAAGAGGCACGTTAGCTTTGAAAGCGGTGGAATCGGTAGAAGACATTAATAAAGACAAGTGGGTTCTGGAGCTGGAGAAGCGGACAAACACCGATATGAATATCCAGCTGCTTCCGCATAAGGATTTTAAACAAAAGATTTCACTTATGTTCGCAGGCGGTGAATTGCCGGACGTACTGACTGCTTATCAGTCTATGACACCGGCAAGCAAAGATATGAAAGGCGCAGTAGAAGCTGGACTGTTCATGCCGCTTGATGATCTTCTCAAATCACATGGGCAAAACTTGCTTACTGCTATTCCGAAAGAAGCTTGGGATGAAGTAACCTATCAAGGAAAAATCTACTCCATTCCGCAATACTTAAGTGTACAATCTCGCCGTGCAACATTTGTACGTGCTGACCTTCTTGAGAAAGCTGGAATTGGGGCGCCAAAAACGATTGATGAGCTGCTGCCTATGCTTCGTGAATTTAAGAAGCTCGGCATTGAACAACCGTTTGGATTCCGTGAAAACTTCAAATATGCCGACTTCATATTGGGAGCGTACGATGTGCTTCCTTACAGCACGATGTATGAGAAACAAGGCGACCAAATCGTTCCGAAATTTTTTGATTCAGAGAACATGATGAAGGCGCTGGAAATGTATAAAGCGATGTACGATGAAGGTTTGATGGCCAAAGATTTTGCAACGATTACAGGTGCGATGTGGACGAAAAGCCGCGACGCTGGAAATCTAGGCATTTACAATGCCAATGCCAATCAACTAGGAATCTACCAAGGGGAACTGACAAAGACCGTGCCTGACGGAAAGCTTGAGATGATCGCTTCACCGACTGGTCCAGACGGCAAAGGCGGTATGATGCTTTACAACAAGACGCTTGAACAATCGTATTTGAACGCGAAGATGGATCAAGCAAAAGCAGAAGCCATTGTCAGCTATTTTGATTACATGGTTAGCGCAGATGCGAATACGTTCTTTACCTTTGGCAATGAGGGTGAGACGTATACGAAAGAGGGCGACAAAGTAAACTACACGGTTCCTGCTGACGAGGAGCAGCGCTATTCTGAACAACGTCGTGACTGGTTATGGCTGGTTAAAGACGGGGCCTTCAATAAGGATAGACTTCCGCTGGAAACGAAGGGCGCAGAAATGATGAATGGTTTTGAGAAGCTGTTGCCTAACGAGGGACGTGCCGGCGTTTTCTTTGATCCCGACCTAGACAGCTATACACAATTCCCAGACTTGGCTCCAAAGTTTGACGAGCCGTCTAAGTTCATCCTTGATCACATGGTCAAAATGATTTACGGCAAAGAAAATATTGCGGATTGGCCAAAGGTTATCGAAGAGTGGAAAACAAGCGGCGGCAATGAAATTATAAAAGAAGCTACAGATCGTTTTAACAGTAAATCAGGCGTTGTGGTAGGTCCAGATGCTAATGCTTGAATCTTATGATTTTACAAAGGTGTTTGCGATGATTGTGCAAAAAGGAGAGAGCATGCTCCAGCAGATCGGAGATAAATCACCGCATGCTGCAAAGGCCGACGGCATTTATGACGATATGAGGCATGATTGGTGGACCTCGGGATTTTGGCCCGGCATGCTGTGGATTTTGTACGATATGACGGGAAAGGAAGCATATAAGAATGCGGCCTGGGGCTGGGATGAGAAGCTGGAAGCTAAAATGATGCAGGAAAACAATTTTCATCATGATGTAGGTTTTCAATTTTTACCGACAGCAATCATTAAACATAAGCTGACTGGCGATGCCGATGGGCTGCGCCGCGGATTGTTCGCTGCTAATTTCTTAGCAGGCAGATACAATATGGCTGGTCGATTTCTGCGGGCTTGGAACCAAGATAAGGTTGGCTGGTCCATCGTTGATTCATCTATGAATTTATCCTTGTTGTTTTGGGCTGCCCAAACGACCAATGATCCACGCTTTAAGCATATCGCAAGGGCGCATGCCGACACGGTTGTAGAGCATTTCATTCGCGCGGATGGATCGGTTAAGCATATTGTGAGCTTTGATCCGGAAACAGGCGAGTTACTCGGGGCAATCGGCGGGCAAGGTGCGGGAGCGGATTCCGCTTGGAGCCGCGGAGCAGCATGGGCTCTTTACGGTATGGCGAATACTTATCGCTATACGGGCGATGAAAAATATTTGCGTGCCTCGCAGCGAGTAGCGAACTTTTTTATAGCTAACTTGCCTTCTGATCACGTACCGCACTGGGATTTTAGAGCTTCGGAACATAGGGCAGATGAACCAAGAGACAGCTCAGCTGGCGCTTGTGCAGCATCCGGCCTCTTGGATCTTGCTTCGATGCTGCCAGTTGAGGAGGGGAATGTTTACCGTGATGCAGCTGAACGTATGCTTATATCCCTTCATGAGAATTATGCTGCATGGGATCTGCCGAATCATGAGGCAATCTTGCTTCAAGCAACGGGAAATCGTCCATCGGGTTCGAATGTGAATGTTTCGTTAATCTATGGCGATTACTATTTTGTAGAGGCGGTCGCCAAGCTGAACGGTTGGAAAAATCATATCTTTTAAACAGCCATTGTTTACAAGGCTGCTCATGAGTTCATTGAACTTATGGGTAGCCTCTTTTTTATGAAATTTTATGATCAAATTGAGAATGATTGGATTTCAAGCCTTTTAAATTTTTAATTGGATATATTTGAGGTATACCGCCGAATAGACAGTGAAACAAATCTATACTTATAATGTTTTCGGGGGGCTTAAAATGAAAATTTCGAGTAAGAACTATATGTATGGTTCAATTATTATCATTATTTTAATCGCTATAGCCTATTCAAGCATATTTATTTTGAAAAATAAAATAAATGCAACAGATCATAGCAACCCCACATCACCAATGGCATCGGAGTATGTAAGCAAGGTGGATGGAAACTCTTTTTATGTTTTGGAAAATGGACAATGGACGAAAACATTTATTAAAGGTGTGAACCTTGGAGCTGGAAAGCCAGGCGCTTTTCCCGGCGAGGTTGCCATTACATACGATGAATACTATAGATGGCTTGGCTATATTTCGGATATGAATGCAAACACGATCAGAGTGTACACGATACAGCGGCCGCAGTTTTATAATGCCTTATTTGATTTTAATCAAAATGCAGTGAAAAATGGCAAGAAGCCTATTTATGTGTTTCATGGCGTTTGGGTTAATGAGAGCGATATAGCAACAATCGATGATGCTTTTGGCAGCAATGACAAGATTCTAAATGATATGAATGTTACGGTAAAAGATACGATTAATATTTTGCATGGCAATCATTATTTGCCAGTAAATAAAGGCCATGCGGACGGCAATTACACCTCGGATGTTTCGAAGTATGTCATCGGATGGATAGTTGGTATTGAATGGGAGCCTTCGCTCGTCGTCAGCACGAATGAAAATAACGCAAAGCGTAGCCATTATGATGGCAAATACCTTTATACCGTAGGTGCATCTCCGTTTGAGGCTTTTCTCACTGAAGTAGGAGATAAGTTGATTGATTATGAAATGACAACCTATAACATGCAAAGTCCGGTTGCCTTTTCCAATTGGGTAACGACAGATCCGCTAAAGCATCCTAACGAGCCTTATAAAAATGAAGATCTTGTAGAAGTAAACGTCGAGCATATTAAATGGCATGACAGCTATAAAGCCGGTATGTTTGCCTCTTATCATGTGTACCCCTATTACCCCGATACATTTAGCTATCAGACCGATTATATTCAATTTAAAGATGCCGAGGGCAATCCAAATCCTTATTTGGCTTATTTAGAGGAAATTAAGAAGTTCCATTCCATGCCTGTTCTTATTTCGGAATTTGGCATTCCAGCCTCACGCGGCAAGGCGCATGAAAATAAAATTACAGGTTTTAACCAGGGCTTTGTAGATGAACAAACGCAAGGCGATATGCTGATGAAAATGATGAAGGATATTCACGGAGCTAATTTAGCAGGGGGATTGGTTTTTTCGTGGCAGGATGAATGGTTTAAGCGAACGTGGAACAACAACGATCTGGATTTGCCTGATTCAAGGCCATACTGGCTTAATGCTCAAACGAATGAGCAGCATTTTGGTTTATTAGCGCTTGATCCTGGCAACGACAAAAGCATCCGTTATATCGACGGTTCGTTCGATGATTGGGCAAATGATACTCCCCTGTATGCTGACGATCATACCAAGCTATACGTAAAAAGTGATGAGGGATATGTCTATCTCATGATTGATGCTGAAAATTATGATTTTAATAAGGACACATTGATCATACCGATCGATACGATAAAGGAACAAGGGAACACAAGCTTTTCACAGCTTGGCTCCACATTTAGCAAGGATGCAGACTTCGTAGTGAAAATTCATGGACCAACGGACTCGCATGTGTTAGTAGATGCCTATTACGATAACTACTATTTTAGATATGCGGTTCAAACGAGTCTCATCGACAAGAACCCATCCTTTCATCATAAGAACACGGGTATTTTCAACTCCATCCGGCTTAGTTTAAATAAAAGCTACGTAGTTCCGCAGCTGAACACGGTCGTTCCTTTTGCAGGATATGAGACGGGGCTGCTCCAATACGGAATAGGCAATCCGGATAACCCTGATTTTAATTCATTAAGTGATTTTTATTATAAAGATGGAAAAGTGGAAATGAGAATTCCGTGGCAGCTGCTGAATGTGATGGACCCATCTCATAAATATGTCATTGATGATATGTTTGCTCGTGGAAAAATATCAAAGCTGAAGGTAGATGGAATAAGCTTTGGCATACAGCATATCAAGACGGGAAGCACGCCGGAAACGACGCAGCAGCCTATAGCAATGGAAGAATATAGCTGGAAGGAATGGGAGCAGCCGACTTTTCATGAACGATTGAAGCCTTCCTATTACATTTTGCAAAAAGGATTTCAAGCGATGAATTAATTCATATATAAAATGAGGAATACAAATGAGAACAAGAAATATGAAAGCTCGCTATATCATTTTAATAGCTTTATTAATTGGTTTATCGATTCCTTTCATCGTTTGGCTGCTTACACCAAGCAAAAACCTTGATGTCGTTGTCATTAATAAAACCTTTCCGACTCAAGCATCTGAAACGAGCGGCATAAGGGAGCTAGATTACAGCAAGCAGCGCGGGTTGTTTTGGATTATGGATCATCTGCGCATAACTAACCCCGCGACGAATAAGGCTTATGACGCAAAGAAGGATTATTATGGGAATTTCCTCGCTGATGGGAAATTAACTGCTGTTCCTTTTGATAAACGAGCTAATGTGCCAGATCTGATCTATATTTCGGATGCGTACGGCACTGGCAATTCAAAGGTGAATGGTGTGGAACCAAAAGGGGTTTCAGGCCTGACGATGGATGAGGTTAGTTTAATAGCTACCAGCTATGCCAAAGGGACAACGGTTATTGGCGAATACAATATTGCAGGCGAGCCTACTGCACCAAACGTATCCAAGGAGCTTGAAGCTATTTTTAACGTCGGCTTTAAGGGGTGGGCAGGCAAGTTTTTCTCGGAATTATCGTCGGCAGAAGATGTACCGAATTGGATAAGAGCAACCTATGAGCAGCAGTACGGAAAAAAGTGGAGCTTAACGGGAGCGGGAATTGTTATTGCGGGCAACAATAGAATCATCATATTGGAGCGCGGTAAAGACTTTACAGGACAATCGATCAGTCTATTCATGACCGAGGCTCATGCTCGCAGCTATCATACGGACACGATTGATTACTATAACTGGTTTGAAATTATTGAGCCAGCAGACGATAAGTCGGTAATCGCATGGTATGACTTAAACGCTACGGAAGCAGGTCAGGAGCAATTGAAGGTCTTAGGGCTAAATACTAGATTCCCAGCAATCATTGCAAATAAATCCGGCAAGAAGAGCTCCTATTATTTTGCGGGAGATTTTAGTGATTATAAGGAACCGGAGAAGATTAAACGGTTTTGGGGTGCTTCTGCTCTATACAAATTATTTAGTGTAAACAGCGAAGGGGATCATTCGTATTTTTATTGGCATTTTTATGTGCCGCTTATGTCCAAGCTGTTGAAGGAAACAAAGCCATTAGATGAAAGCATTACATTCCAGGCGAAAGCAGAGACAGCTTCAAATGGTACACAGCTCGTATCCAAAATAGTCGACAATACATTTTCCGTTTATGAAAACGGAGCTTGGAAGAGCATGTTCGTAAAAGGGATGAATATTGGCACAGCAATACCAGGTATTCCAGAAGGAAGCTTCCCGGAGGATACGGCTATTTATTCAGAGTGGCTTGAGAAGATTGGTCAAATGAACGCCAATACGATACGAGTATACACGTTGATGCCGTCAGGCTTTTATCGAGCGCTTGATATTTACAATACGAATCATCAAGATAAACCGCTGTATTTGCTTCAAAATATATCGCCGAGCAGTGAGCCGCCATCAGGCGACTTGCTGAATCAAGAGTACAATGCAGCCTACAAACAAGCGATTCAAGATACCATTAACGCAGTTCACGGGAATGCCAAGTTAAAAACAAAAGAGGGGATGAACTCCGATCTGTACATGAATGATGTGTCAGGCTATATCCTTGGTTTTTTAGTAGACCCAGGCTTAACCCCTCAAAAGGTAAAGGCAACGGATCAAGCACATCCCTCTTACAACTATAATGGGGACTTTGTTTCATCAGGTTTAGACGCAACGCCTACCGAGTCGTGGCTTGCTTCCCTATCGGATCGTATCTTTCAATATGAGCAAAGTAATTACAACATGCAGCATCCAGCAGCGATTACCAGCATTCCAGAGCTAGATATTCTCGAACATGCTGCATCAAATCCAGAGACGCTCGATGACGCGGTTTCAGTGGATATTAATCATATTGTTATTTCTAGCAAAGTAATTAGTGGATTTTTTGGCGCGTATAATGTCTTTCCCGATCATCCGGCATTTATAGCTGGGGAAACGAAGGAAGCAAAACCTGACTATGCAGGTTATAAGCAGTATTTGGATCGTTTTATGAGCACTCAAAAAAAGTATCCCGTACTTATAAGCGAATTTGGATTGTCTACAAGCCTAGGATCATCGCAAATATCCGCTTCTGGCCATAAGGACGGTCAAAACAGCGAGGCGGAGCAAGGAGAAGGCATCATTGCGATGATGAATATGATAAAGGACAGCGGCAGTATGGGCGGGCTTGTTTACGAATGGGCGGATCAATGGGGAAAAAGCAGCCGGTTTACCTCTTCCCTGATGATCCCTTATGAGCATGGAAGCCTCTGGCACAATGTCATTGATCCTGCTCAGCGATACGGTATTTTAGCGATAGAATCACCTACGCCGACGGAGTATGCCATGACCTTGCGGGGAACAGATCCTCTGCGCACCATTTCTTATGCTGCTAACGAATCTTATTTCTATATAACAGCCGAATTCAGTGAACTGCCGAAGTTTGATCAGAAGAACATTATGATCTATTTGGACACCGTTGACAGAAAAAATGGCGAATATATGCTGGCTCCTGATGTGAATGAAAACTGGTCTGGAGCAGAGCTTAATGTAAGCATTCAAAATACGAAGCAAGCCGAATTACTCGTAATTCCGCAATATAATGCGAGCAAAGGCAGTTATTACACTTCCGTATCGTCTAACGGCATTTATGAGAAAATGATGTGGCAGCTTTCAAAAGCATACCAAACGCCCGAAGGTAAAACGGTTCCCGCTGCTTATGAGGATGGATCAACCTTAAGTGCAGGCAGCTTTGACAACAGCAGCAGCCATTTTTATTTTGAGGGCAAGACGCTGTATCTTAGAATTCCATGGGCAAGCTTGAACTTTACTGACCCGTCCAGCTTGCTCGTATTCGATGATGAGAAGAAACAAGGGGCAATCGAGAACATAAGAGACGGCGTTGCTGTACGAATGACGGATGGCATAGTCGCTTCACTCGTTATTATGGATAAAAAAACGCAGAAGGTCGATTATCAATTTCCCGAAAGCGTTACGTCATCCGGCTACCGAACCTTTACATGGAATACATGGACGAAACCCGAATACGTATCTCGCAATAAGAAAAGCTACGACATGCTTAAACAACTTTTTGCGCAGGAGGATATATGACAAAAGAAGCATCATATTTGCTGCTCATTTCATCAGCGTTATTTTCATTTTTTTTCATATCGATTATCGTCATTTGGTTTTTTCGTTACTTTAGCGAGTCCGCGACTAACCAATTGAAGAAGCAGCTGGAAGAAGTATTCACATCCTACTTTTACACTGAAAATAAAAATAAACGAACGATCGTGCAAAAACTGAACAAAATCGTCGGAAAAAGTGCTAGAAAAAAAGAGCTGTTCATTAATATCGTCATTAACCACGATGCTGATTTTATCCATACTCATCATGATCAGTTGATGAACATATACGAATTAACGGGAACGAAAGCTTTTCTGCTCAAAAGACTGCAATCAAACAGCGTTCATATTCAGTCCTTAGCCTGTCGGCATCTTGGGGAATTGCAGCTCAGAGATACAACGGCATCTATCCTTACGCTTATTTCAAGCAAAAATAATGATGTGATTTATAATATGATGCTGGCTCTTGCGAAGCTTGGTGATTTGGAGGGGCTAGTTCATGTTCTAACCTATGACTCCCAAAATATGAACTTGTCTCATAGAGCTATTATTGAAATTATTTCTGCTTTTGACGGCTCAAAGGAAGAGCTGTTTCGACAAACAATTGATAGAAGTGATGACTATATGAAGGGCATTCTAATAAAAGCGGTTGCTGATTACAGTATTGAAGGCTTAAGCGAGCATTATATTAAGTATTTGAATAGTGAGGATAAGAATCTTAGAATCGCATCGATAAGAGCGCTGAGCGAGCTGAATAATCCAGATTATGAAGCATCTATGCTAACCAAGCTTGATGATCATGATTGGGAGGTTAGAGCTGCTGCTGCTAAAGGCCTTGAGAAGATTGGGACCAAAAATAGTTTAGCGGATTTAGGGAAAACAACAGGCGACAGTGTGTGGTGGGTAAGACATCATGCCGCCAGTGCACTTGTTCTCATTCCTGGAGGTATTGCTTACGCTTCAAGGATCATCGATGGAGACGATAAATTTGCTCGGGATGCCGTGATTAGTGTGATCGAAATGACTTCCTAATGACAACTTAGAAAAACGAGGATGGTTTTTAACAACATGTATATTCTCAGAATGTTTATTATTTATTTCAGCGAGTTTTGTATGCTGTATACGATTGGAATAAACATCTTTTATAATGGGCAAATGCTGATCGCTTCGCTAGATATGTTTAGTTATTTACGAAAAATGAAAGCTTCGGATTATAAAAGATACATTGATTCAAAAAATATGATCCCGATTTCTATCATTGTCCCTGCGTACAACGAGGAGAAAACGATAGTTGATAATATTAAATCGCTGCTCGCTTTAAATTATTTTGAGTATGAGATTATTATTGTGAATGACGGCTCTACCGATTTCACAAAAGAAAAGATCATAAACGAGTTCAATTTAAAAAAGGTAAACCAGCCCATTATGCAGAGCTTGCCTACGAATGAAGTAGCTGGCATTTACCGGAGCAACCAGTACGAGCGATTAATATTTGTCGATAAAATAAACGGCGGCAAAGCGGACGCTCTTAATGCGGGCATTAATGTGTCTGTCTATCCTATTTTTGCATGCATCGATGCCGATTCCATCTTGGAAAATGATGCCCTTATCAAGCTCACGATGTTATTTGTGGAAAATCCCGAAACGATTGCTGTTGGAGGGATCGTCAGAATTGCCAATGGCTCGATCATTAAAGACGGCAAGCTTATGGAGATGAATATTCCGAAAAGCAATATGGCGAAATTTCAGATTATAGAGTATTTCCGAGCTTTCTTGACTGGCCGTACGAGCTTCAGCAAGCTTAATTCCATACTCATTATTTCCGGTGCATTCGGTGCGTTTAATAAGAGGGTCGTTATTGAGTGCGGCGGGTACAAAGTGAATACGATCGGTGAAGACATGGATATTATCGTTAGACTTCATAAGGCGATGAAAGACCAGAAGAGAAAGTACAAAATACAATTTCTAGCGGACCCGATTTGCTGGACTCAAGCTCCAGAAACAATGAAGGATCTAAGAAGCCAGCGGAGAAGATGGCAAATTGGTCTTTTTGATACGCTGATAAGCTATAGGAGAATGCTCTTTAATCCGAAATACGGCAAGATTGGCATGGTGACACTGCCTTATTATTGGATATTCGAATTAATCGGGCCAATTGTTGAGGCACTCGGCTATATCTTTATCCCACTTGCCTATTTATTTGGCTTGCTTGCATTTGACAGCTTTATTACTTTTTTTGTTATCGCGTTTTTACTCGGTACTACTTTATCAATGGGCAGCATCTTACTTGAGCAAATTACATTTCGCAAATACAGCTCGCTTAAAGAAACTTTGCTGCTTGTGCTGTTCGGCGTGTTGGAGAACTTAGGTTATCGTCAGCTTACTGTTCTGTTCCGTGTTGAAGGTATTTTTAATTTTAGAAGAGGCCGTCATTCATGGGGAGCAATGAACAGAAAGAAATTTGTTTCAAGCAATGAGAAAAAAGATAACGATAAGTGATGCTGAAATGGCAATGGAAGAGTAGCTGCGTGCAGATGCGGATGCTCTTTTTTTTTGCAATTGAACGATAGGAAATTCTCTAAATCGGCAACTGCAATAAGAAAAAGGATCAATGGGCTTAGAAACAATGAAAACGCATACATGTTATTCTTGAATAGACCACTCTTTGAGGGGGTTTGGGCTTGTATGGGGGGCGAAAATCGATTGGTAAATCTTGCGGTTGCCGATAAATAGGCGATTTATCAACAAAAATGACACATTTGAGAAGTTATCTGAATAGTCGCAGTAGTTCGCGAATTGATGTTTCCTCATAAATATAAAGCGCTATCATGCGATACGGGAAATGACATATTTACGAGAATTGTTATGTTCCGTATTGTTGTGAATGTAAGCGATAGCATTTCCGAAATTCCTGTCGCTAATCACCAAACAAAAGCAATTATAACGAAACGGGAAAGGAGTGATTTTATGCAGGAAGCAAGTCCAATGAACGCACCAAATATGCTTCCGGAACCGACGAAAGAGAAGAGCAGAATGTGGAAAAGACTCCTTCAAAATTGGGAATTGTACTTATTCATTGCACCCGCATTTTTCTACTTTCTAATCTTCTCTTACGGTCCGATGTACGGCATACAAATCGCATTTAAGAACTTCATACCAACGAAAGGGATTTTCGGAAGCCCTTGGGTCGGTTTCGACCATTTTGTCCGATTTTTTCATTCTTATTACTTTTGGGACTTGATATGGAACACGTTAAGTATTAGCCTGTATGAACTCGCTATTGGGTTTCCGATACCGATTATACTGGCGCTTGCCTTCAATGAGCTGAAGGGTGGTTCCTTCAAGAAAATGGCTCAGACCGTCACTTATGCGCCGCATTTCATTTCAGTCGTTGTTATGGCAGGCATGATCATTACGTTCTTGTCGCCTTCATCGGGAATAGTGACACATCTTATTGAGTGGCTTGGATTTGATGCTCCAGATTTCTTGACGGACCCGAAGTGGTTTAAGACGATGTACGTATTCTCTGGTGTTTGGCAAAGCGCAGGATGGGGAACAATCATATATTTGGCTGCGCTTTCAGGAGTAGACCCGGGTCTGCATGAGGCAGCCATTATAGACGGAGCTTCACGCTTCCAACGGGTGCTTCATATTAACATTCCGACGATTATCCCTACGATGACCATTCTTTTAATTCTGAACATGGGAAGCTTGCTTGGGGTTGGATTTGAGAAGATATTGCTGCTCCAAAACTCGCTTAACATGGGAGCATCCGATGTCATTTCAACCTTCGTATACCGATCAGGGCTTGTCGATGCCCAGTATAGCTTCTCGACGGCGATCGGCCTGTTCAATTCCGTCATTAACGCCATTATTTTAGTGCTTGTCAATCAGATCGTAAGACGCACCAACGAAAACAGCCTGTGGTAGAAGAAGGGGGTATGACCGATGATTTCCGCCGTTAAAGAGTCCGGAAGAGATAAAGTGTTTCTGATATGCAACTATATTTATGTATTTCTCGCTTTTATTGTAGTCGCCTATCCTGTCATTTATATGATTAGCGCTTCGATAAGCGATCCGAAATTGGTGGGTTCCGGCGAGATGTGGCTGTGGCCAAAAGGCATTACGTTTGAAGGTTATAAGAGGGTGTTCCAAAACTCCAGCATATGGACAGGTTACGGCAACACCATTCTTTATACGGTAGTAGGTACGTCGATCAATTTATTCGTTACGCTGCCTGCTGCCTACGCTCTAAGCCGCAAAGACTTTATGGGACGAAACTTTTTTATGGGGATGTTCCTCGTCACGATGTTTTTTGGAGGAGGGCTCGTACCAAGTTACTTGCTCATCAAGGAACTCGGAATGGTGAATACGATATG
>NZ_JBFTSN010000165.1:0-12659 GCF_056400045.1 Paenibacillus sp. 01L418 | reverse complement strand
GCGTTATAACCGTCAAAAATATTTTCAGCTAAAGCACAATGCCTTATGTAAAATAGCTACCAGTTTGAAAATTATATAGAATCACCTCATCAAGAAAGGAGAAAACCTATGCTGAACGAACATAAATCAATCATCCAGCCACTTCAAACTAACACACCTATTAAGTTCAGCTACCGTTTTTTACAAGCTTTATTTGCTATTGAAGAAGGATTCGAAGCACGTCAGACGTTTCGTTCTCCGAGTGGACGAGCAAGACTCATGCATCATCTCACTAAAGCAGATTTGCAGCTTGCAATGACGCTTCAGGTAGGCATTCAGACAGTAGGTATTTCCACGTACATCAATCGTCATATTATCTACTTAAAGCTGAAGGAACTCTTTGAAGTCCCCGTAAACAAAGATCAGTTTTATGCATCCTATCATAAATTTGTTTTGCATAAGCTCATACTTGAAACAAAAGAAAAGTATATGGGTACGCTATCCATTAGCCTGCCCTCGTATTTAGAGCCTGACGGTCAGTTAGGGCGATTTATTTTGCTGCCTTCACTAGTAACGAGAAAGGCTTTTACATCGCTGTCTATAGCGGTTCAGAAGCTTTATATCTATGGTTGTGGCCAACAAGGAGATGAGAGACGTAAATTGCTGCAGCTTAATTTCTCTAAGCTTGGGCAGCTCATACATCGTGAGGATAACAGTCATATTCGGAAGGTATTAGAGCAGCTGGGATCAACTATGGTTATAGATGGTCAGGCATTGTTTTCAATTGCACGAGTGGAACGTAACTTATTCGGTGAACCAAAAGCAGTATTTCAGGTGAATGCGGCACTCATGCCAAGGCATATCACCGGCATGCATTATCGCTCTATTTTTCCTGCCAAAAAAAGCTACCGCCGCTTGATTGCCCAAATAAAGGGCTATTTAGTGGCTATTGGTTGTGAATCAATCCTGGATTGGCAAAATGGACAAGGTTTGCTGCAGCTTGCTGCGATGCTGAAGGATAAAAGCCAAAGTGTACTGCGATACGTTATGGCTCGCATTAAAGAAAGCTTTGATATGGATGGTGAGCATCCAGAGAAGGCAATAGATCGCATACGACTTGAAATGCGAGATAAAGGGGCAGCTGCACTACTGGCCATTACCAAAGAGACAGGTATCATAAGATTTGTGAAGGAACGCAAGCGAGAAGATTTTGTACTCAAGCTGAATGGTTTTATGAAGCCAGGATTTAGAAAGTTATGCCGCCGCGCTTTACTAACACTGGAACAACAGCATGCCCTACCAGGCGCGTTTAATACACTAGACTATAAGTTGTCGACCTTGGCTGCTGAAGAGCTGGAGTTGAATGTGGATCTACATACATTCCGGACGATGGCACTGGCCAAGCGCATCGATCCTACCGCCTTTAAGGATATGATTATGGATGCCGGTTATCGTATGCGTGAAGGCGAATCCTCAGAGTCATTGATGCAATGGATGGCTTGGGAAATGGACAAACTTCCTACATGGAAGCCTATACCTGATCCGCCGCAGGATTTTTGCCTCGCTACATATTTAAAAACAATGCAAGCTTAGCCCTCAGCCCTAGACTCTAGGATAAGGGCTCTTTCGCATTTCCCAATCCGTTATCGTTCCCTTCAAAACTATTCATTCTCGCAATAAAACTCACCTAATCATTTTCTGTAATCGTCCTTAACACATGATTTCTCACCCAAGTAATGACAGTTTTGAATGATGAATTTTTTGTAAGAGCATTTTCGAAAATAAACAGATAAAAAAAGCGTTGAACTAGCCAGTGGAATTTAGGTATGCAAAAACAAGAAAGTTAAACTCTATTATTTAAAAATTTTCCGTTTTTATAAGCTGTTTTTTAGAAATAGTCGGTTTATATTCGGTAAAATAAAAATAGGTTCGTTTTTATTCGGCAAAGTCTCGTAAATGCTGCGCTGTTGTTAAGGTGCGTTAAATCGTAATCGTTTAATCTTGTAATCGTTAAAGGTTATAAACGTTTTCATCATCAATCGTAGACTTAAAACAAGTTTTGATAATTTGGAACAAAGATCGATAAAATTTCGGTGTAGATTACAAAAATGGTGCTTCATTAAACTCCCTCGGTACGATGCAGGTTTCTCACGAATAGCAGAGGTCCACTAATTTCACATAAAAGTCTGTATTCCATCTTATCCCAGTCTGAGCTAACTTTCATATCTGCAGAAAATACTGGACTGATCATTCCGAAAAAGAATATACTGTACCTACGGAAACGGAGGGAGAACCATGGGACGCTACAAAGAGTTTGATAAAGAAGCGGTGCTTCATAAAGCGATGCTCGTTTTTTGGAAGAAGGGCTACGAAGCGGCAAGCATTCCCGATTTGCTGGAAGCTATGAATCTTAGCAGATCAAGTCTGTACGAAACGTTCGGAGACAAACAAACGCTTTATATCGAGGCGATCAACTGGTACAAGAAGTGGAAGCAAGCCAAACGGGACATCCTCGTCAATGCGACATCCGCAAAATCGGGAATCCGGCAGTACTTCGAGATACACATCGATTCCGCCTTGGACGGCGAGTCGCCGAAGGGCTGTCTCATTACTAATGCGGCAGTCGGCATGGATTCGCCAGATGAGCAACTGAATGCGTTGATCCGGGAGCGGTTTTACGAGTTGGAGAAATCCTTCTACGAGCTGCTGCGCAAAGGTCAGGAGACGGGAGAAATCATGCCTGAGAAAGATATCAAGACTTTATCTTATCTGCTCTCAAACCTGAATCATAGTATAAATATCGTTGCGAAGGTGCAGGGTGACCG
Organism: Paenibacillus sp. 01L418; assembly: GCF_056400045.1. Lineage (NCBI taxonomy): Bacteria > Bacillati > Bacillota > Bacilli > Caryophanales > Paenibacillaceae > Paenibacillus > Paenibacillus sp. 01L418. The sequence continues at coordinate 9,855 of NZ_JBFTSN010000165.1, read as the reverse complement.
CATCAAGATGCAGCAGATGATAGACATGGTGATGGAAATGATATAAGACATTTTTTTGCGCATTCCGGAACGATTGTTCCAGAAAATTTCTGGTGAGCAAAGGGGACTTTCTATGCATTCAGCTTCCATTCCAACGGAAAAACCGGTTTCGCCATCGCTGATTTTTATCCTGGCAGCCGCTTGCGGTATCATAGCGGCAAATCTTTATTATGCTCAACCATTGATAGGCTCAATCGGTTCGACCATCGGGCTCTCTTCCGGGGCTGCGGCACTCATCGTTACGTTGACTCAAGTCGGCTACGGGATTGGCTTGTTATTTATCGTACCGTTGGGAGACATCTTGGAAAATCGTAAGTTGATCCTTTCATCATTGCTCCTTACAGCTGCCGTTTTGACAATTGCCGCTGTAATCAAAAGCGCCATCCTGTTCCTCACCGCCTCACTCGTGATCGGAGTAGGTTCCGTAGCAGCACAAATCCTTGTACCGTATGCGGCTCATCTTTCGCCTGAAGCCGAGCGCGGTCGCAATGTGGGCAACGTCATGAGCGGGCTACTTCTGGGGATTATGCTCGCGCGTCCCATTTCAAGCTTGGTGGCGGAGTATATGGGCTGGCGCGCCATATATTTCATCTCCGCAGCATTGATTTTCGCGCTGGCTCTTGTATTGGCAAAGGCACTACCCGCAAGGAAGCCTTCGACCACTAAAGCTTACCCGGCGCTGCTGTACTCCATGCTGCATCTGCTGAAGGCGACACCGGCATTGCGCCGGAGGGCAATTTATCATGCTTGTGTATTCGGAACGTTCAGTTTGTTTTGGACTACAGTTCCGTTGGTATTGACAAGTCCGCCGTTCCATTTCACTCAGAATGAGGTCGCTCTGTTCGCATTAGTCGGGGTAATGGGGGCAATTGTGGCGCCAGCGGCGGGCCGTATGGCAGACCGTGGATGGGTTCGCCCGGCTACGGGATGGGCATTGGCCATCGTCATCTTTTCCGGGCTGCTTCCCTTGCTCGTTCCAACAAGTTCTGCACTCGCAGTCCCCATCCTCGTAGTTGCGGCGATTTTACTTGACATGGGGGTTACCGCCAACATGGTTCTCGGGCAGCGGGTGATTTTCTCTTTAGGAGCGGAATTTCGCAGTAGGCTTAACGGTTTGTATATGGCCATTTTCTTTTTAGGGGGCGCTATGGGCTCAGCGGCAGGGGGATGGGCATACGCAACGGGGGGCTGGGAGGCGGCACTGCTGATCGGAATCGCCTTACCGGCCATCGCCATGGCGTATTATGCGACGGAGTTTTCGAGATTAAGGAAGGAAAATCTCATTGATTGAGGAGCACAGTTGAGTAATCCACACGTTCTAAACTAACGGGCAGAATAATATAGAAAATTATTCAAAAGAATTCGTTTACTGTACGGAACACTTGTTCTATTATATTGAGGTATCCTATAATTAACTCGACTCAGGATGGAAAAAGAATGGGAGACGGCAATTCGTAAATAAAATTGCTGAAAAATGGAAAAGAGGTTGATTACGGATGGCGACAACTGAATGGACAAACAAAATTACCGAAATCACATTATTTGTGGAAGATTTGAAACGGTCGAAGATATTCTATCAAGAGTCGTTTAAACTTGCGATCATGTATGAAGATGAAAATTGTGCGGTGTTCGATTATGGCAATACAAGCATTAATCTGTTAAATCAAACAAATGCCCGCGAGTTAATTGAGCCGGTACGAGTAGGTCATAATGGTGATGGCGCTCGGTTTCAGTTCACGATCCAAGTACCCGATGTTGATCAGGTATGCGATGAGCTTGTAATTCGTGGTGTTAAGCTATTGAATGGACCGGTAACGCGCCCCTGGGGGCGGCGGACGGCTTGTTTTGCCGATCCGGACGGGCATGTGTGGGAGATTGCGCAGGTGCTGTAATTAATTGAGATTAGCGGGAGAGGATCAGGATGTTGAACGATTCTTCTACTATTATCGAGCAATATATGTGGAATTTGGACAGGTATTCGATGGAGCAGTTGAGGTTTAAATGCAATGAAAACGTATGGTCGATCGGGTAAATGTATATTCACGTGATCGAAGTGGCGGAAGAGTACATTGGGCATATTGAATCCTGTATCAAGGCAAAGCACGTAGAGCCTAAAGGCAAGACCGAAGACGGAACGAAGGCGTTTGCCCAAAAAGAGTGGCCCAATATCCGTGTGAAGCTTGAGCAACCACCCAACGCGACAAGAAACCCCAGTAGCAAGGATGAAATCAAAGTTGGCTTGGAGCAAGTACTAGAGAAATTGGCATACTGGGCGAGTTGCGTAAATGAGGCGAATCCGGCTTGCAAGGTGCGTCATGGTTGGTTTGGGTGGCTGAACGCGCGTGATTGGTTTGAGATGGTTGGCATGCATAGCAGGCACCATTTGCGACAGAAGGCGATACTGGACGAGAAAATTGCAAAGTTCAGCATTAGTTAGCACGACTTCCTAAAGCTATTTGCTACTGATGATTGAACTAACGGGAAACGATAGTTGAAGAACAAAAGGGATGCCTGATGGAAACCTTTCGTCGTAAAGTTCAGTTTTTATCAAAACTTATTTTAAAAATATTTGGTCTCCTTAACGAAAAAAGTAGCTTTAAAATTATTAAACTTTATTATAAAGCTACATCAATCCATGTTTTCTTTAAATATCATACTTTTTGCATACGAAATGCAAACGATGACAATGAGAAAATTAGATATACTGAAAGAGTAGAAAAATGAGAAGCGAAAGGCCGTCAGACATGAGCTGGCGGCTTTTACTCGTTTATGGAGGTGACAGAGGATTGCATGTCTTGATTTACAATTTAGAAGTAAAAGAGATACCGCCGCCAGCGTACCGGCTGCATGTATGTAATGATCAAAAAGAAATGGAAGGCATGCTCCTAAAAATGACGGTTACCCTTATTGTCATGCCGGAGGAGCATGCTGGATTGATTGAACGTTTGAGTTTGTTCGCACCCAATATCCCCATTGCTATTGTGGTCAAAGAGCATTCTCATCAACATGCACGTCACTGGACCTCGCAAGGGATTGCTTGGGTTTGGCCAGAAACCAATTGGGAGAGACATTTGAATCTTACGCTCGATGCTCCGCTGCCGGAGACACAATTAGCGGATAGCCAAGAAAAGGTAGTATCGCAAACGTATGATCAACCAACCATACTAATTGCCGTAGCAGGGGCTTTTGATGGGGCTGGAAGTACACATCTATCTTTTGCGCTTGCGAACTACCTAGCTAAACAGGGCGATGGTAAAGTGGCCATTTGGGAGGCTGGTCGCAACCCCTGTTTCGAATTTCTTGCTTTTAATCACAATGGGGTAGTCAATACTAAGCCACGCTTTGAAATGGATAAAGTGACTTACTTTAAAAGCACAGTAGACATGGATTGGGTAGAGTCTTACGCTGAGCAATTTCGCTATTTAATCGTTGATCTGGGCAATATTAATACGAGTGAACATACGAGTCTTTTCTTTCGGGCAACGATTCCGGTCTTGGTCGGGTCCGGTAGCAGCTGGCGGCAACGTGAGCTGGTGCAGCTTTGCCGCAAACATATTCATAAGCCACAAGAAAAGTGGCGAGTCGTATTGCCTATGGCTTCGGAAGATGCCAGGGATGAAATAGCGGAAACCTTGGCTGGAAGACATGTCATGTCCTTACCAACTTGCGATCCCTACCAGTTGTCGGAAGAAGCAGAGCAGGTGATCGAGCGGATTCTAAATATCACTACACGAAAGCCAGCAGGTTTCTTTGGACGATTTATAAAGCGTTAGGAGGGAAATGAGTGAGCTATATCTTACGTTACCAACCCATAGTGGATATTTCGCGAGGACAGGAGGTTATTGGGTATGAGAGCTTTGTGAGTGGATCTAGGGGAGAGAGTCCAGCTGAGCTCTTCAAACGTTATGCTGGACAAATCGCACGTTTTGATCGTGAGCTCATGCATACAGCTATCGCGGAAGCTTTACCAAGGCTCCAACCGCAGCAATTGCTATTTTTAAATGTACATCCTAAAACGTTATTAGCAGGCGTGTCATTACCTGAAGGCCTTGCCAATCAACTGGTACTGGAAATCATGGAGAGCACGATCTACAGTGCGCGTATAAAAAGGCAGCTGCAGCAATTGGCCTTGAAAGGATATACCATGGCCTATGATGACTTTGGCAAACGAAATGCCAACTTAGATCGGCTGCTGTCTACGACATTTCGACCATCATGGATCAAACTAGACAAGGCGTTTATAGCGGCATATGCTGAACCTCAAGTGCCTCTTATCATAAGATACATGCTAGAGTTATGTGAGCTCTTGCATACTAAGCTCATTATCGAAGGTGTGGAATCAGAGGAGCAATTGCAATTGCTTCATACCTGTGGTGTCCGGTACGTCCAGGGCTATTACCTAGGCATGCCAAGCCGTGTTATTGAAGGGAAAACAATCAGCTCTCAACCACTTCAAGCAGTAAAATAAGCGATTCACCATACCTGGGTGAATCGTTTTTTTATGTGAAAAAATCGAGAGAGGGGGTGAAAACAATGAACAAAGCAGGACATGTGGCACTAGGTGTGGCCGTTGGATCGGGCCTGCTTTCACTCTTGCCACAAATGGACGGACATATGGCATCGCCCATAGTCTACATTTTAGCTGTTGCGGTAGGGAGCCTGGCACCGGATTTAGATCATAAGACCAGTACGGCTAGTAACCTCATTCAGCTCTCTACACAAAACCGAAGAATGGCTCAATCACTTGGTTTGCTACTTTTGTTAATCGCGGCTGCCATATGGGGACTCCCTAGACTTGGACTCGACCTAGACAACGTATGGGCAATGAGTGCACCGCTTTGGGCTGCTGCAGGCGTTTTATGCTTATTGCTTGCGAAGCTGCGTAGCCTGGTATTGCTTGGCGTAGGAGCCTTATTACTTGCGGCATATGCCATGTATGATTGGCACTGGATCACAGCTTTTGCAGGCGGGGCATTACTTATTCTTCCCATGGTGAAGCATCGGGGGATCATTCATACGCCAGAGTTTGCGCTAGCCTTAAGTATTGGAGCCTTTTCTTTTGGGCAGCAAAGCGATCTATGGATGGTGCAGGCCATTAGCATGGGGCTTATCGTGGGCTGGTGGGCGCATCTGATCGGTGATCTATTTGGACGTGAGGGGATTGGCTCTCTAATCTCAAAAAAAATACATGTGGCTTTACGGCTTTTTGATAATGGAGGCACCGGTGAACGGTTATTGTCGGGGTTGTGTTGGGGAATTAGCATTGTTTGCTGGATCGTCTTTATAATGCCAGAAGATTGGCGAATGGAGGCTTTTTTATCTTCAATCCTATAAAACTCCTACAAACATTTCGATTGAAAGAGATCAAATGAGCAATAGTCCTATAAAAATCCTACAAACGGAAGGTGTTTTTAACAATGAAGATTAAAAAATGGTTGGTATGGCTGCCTATGATGATTATGGTTTGGATGATGCCGGTGATGGCCTATGCGGCAGATGAGAGTAATCCAATTACAAAACTAAAGAAGTATTTCAAATTCGATTGGAAACTGCTTGATKGGCTTGGTTTCATGTTTTATGTCGTGATGGTCCCAATTACGTTTATGATTATCTTCCTATTGGTTTACAGCATATACGATATTATCCGTTTTGGCATAAAAGTCAAACAAGCAAAAGAAAGTATGGGTAATAAGAAGTTTTGGATTGAAACGGGCGTTGTATTCCTCATTATCTTCTTCTTCTTCTCCGGTCTATTCCTAGACTTTCTGGAGCAGGTATATAACTGGACGAGCACACAAGATATTACTTCCGGTATGTAATGCTTAGTTATCTCGCATCGGAAACGTCGGAAGCTTATCTCAAGAAGATGAAGAAAATGTACGCTATTGATGTCAATCAGTTGGGGGCGCTGGAATGGGTGCTTGTCATTGCAGGCACCTTTGCCACTATCGTATCCACCATCGCCCTTGTCTACTGGCTGTATAAAATGATCCTTTTCTTATGGCAGGTGAAGTTGGCGAAGGCCAATCTGAATGATTCAAAGTTTTGGAAACGGATGGGGATTGCGCTCGCTATTATTATGCTCTTCGTCACTTCAGGGATGTTTGCTATCTTAGAGGGCATCTTTAATGTTTTGGGGAAAATGGGGTGGACGATGTGATGCAAGATGTTTTTTACACCTATTTGGCTGCTGCAGTGGAGGAGCCAAAAGAGAGCAATGATAAATGGTATATACCGGAATGGGTGACGGACTTAGGTAGTCAGTTCCGCGATATAACCCAAACGTTTCAGGATCTCATGTCGGGTAAGCTAATTAAAGATGCTATCGATGGCGTAGTTATCGGCTGGACGGATGAGTTTCTTGCACCGTTATATGGGACATTTGCAAAGAGTTACTTGTTTACCCCTCATATTGCTGATATCAAAGCAGTATTTGTAGGGTGGTCGATTATTTCCATCATTAGCTTAGTTGCGCTACTGGTAGGTATTGGTATGCTATCCATCCAGATTATAAAGGGCAAAAAAGAGATGGGTCAGCTCTTAAAAGTATTTTTATGGAGCTTTATATCTGCCGGTGTAAGCCTATCGGTTATGAATTTTATAAACGTGGGTTTAAACTGGCTCACACAATTGACGCTCGCTGGCATTATCGGCAAGGCTGACATTACGTATCAAAATTTAACGGGTGAAGAGATCCTAAAGTCATTGGTAATCGGCATCGACAGTATAACGAATCCTGCGTATGCCGGCATGTCGCTCGGACAATTAATGGCAGAAACAGAAGGCGGTATTTTTATACTGTTTTTTGATGTATCGGGGATTATTGTGCCATCCTTTGTGCTGTCGATGCTTAAAAGTATTATTGTCATTATCATGGCCATCTTTGTAGGACTCTGGATAGCTTATACAGCGTATTCCGGAAAGCTAGAAACACTGGTAGGATTTATAAACATTTATACTCGAACCTTGTTTGCGGGTTACCTGATGGCTGTGTATTGGGCGATTTTTGTTAAAGCGCAAACAGACTTTGGGGCGGATATTGGGTTTATGTCGGACATTGGCATCCATCCTGCTATTGCTGCTCCGATCACCGCCATTGTGTTGTTTGTGCTCCTCTTCTTTGTTTGGCTCCGTCCGGTATGGTTAGCGGCTAAAATGCCGGTACATCTCAATGGTGGTCAAGCCGTCGAAAAGTTAGGAACGTTTGGTCATCGCAGCTCAATGGCTTTAAATGCAATGGGTAAGCGATTTGGCTCAGAAGCGCTCCAAAGAAAAGGTTTAAGCTGGTCACAGTCAAGTAACCGTGTAGCCGATGTTGGCAGACGGATGCAAGAGCGAAATGTGCAAAAAGCCATCATGAAATCAATCATGACCGGTGGTGGTTCTGAAGCATTGCAGGGTGTGAAATACGAAGCGCCTGCCGTGTGGAAGCATAAAACGGGTAACGTGGTTATGAAAGAAGCTGGTCAAGAAGTGACGAATCATGGCTTGAATTTACTAGATATCCCTGCGCACGAACTTGAACATCAGCTAAAACCGGAGGGCTTTGTATCAGGTGCCGTCATTCGAGTGGATCAAGAAAGTCGAGGAGACATGGAGAAAATAGTCGGTCATCTCGAACAAACGTATGGTAAGGGTATAGCATACAACGCAGGCACCGGTGAGCTGTTAGTAGAGAAAACGGTAAGACCTGTTATGCGCGAGCTGCAGGATGCGCAGATCAAGTCAGCAGCCAGTCATGGTTATACCAAAAATGGTGTCTTTATTGATAGTGACAAGCAGGATATCCGCCGCTTTACGAAGTCTGAAGCAAGTAGGGAAACACTTGATGCTTTAACGGAGAAACTGCCGGTTTATACAAAAACCAATTTAAGTACAACCGAAGCACAATCGGCCTATAACCAGCTGAGTGAAAAGGGAAAACAGTATCCATGGGTCAAGCAATTGAAGCTGGTAAATGGACAGCTATGGATTCCGGAGATTGATATGCCAGAAATTTTGCCATTGCTGCAAAACCTTCGCACGGAGAGTACACCTTATGTGCGTTTTGATTTGCCGCGGGGATCGCAATATTTGGCAGATCTTGAGCAGCAATTGAGATCCAGCGGTGATACTGATTTACTTGCTGGTTTTGAGGCAAATGTAACAGAGAATTACATTATGGTAAGAGAAACGCAAGCCAAACGACTAGAAGAAGTCCATAAGCTATATCGGGAAAATAGGCTGCCTTTCTGGCGGACCATGTCCGGAAAAATCATGGTCATTATAGACGGTATGCCAGTAGATCATGGGCAACAACCGCTAAATGGGATGGATATGGGCAGTTTTGAAAAGCTGCAAGCGGATATGTTGCGGCAGCATGAAGGAACAAGTAAAAAGAAAGGAGGGAAATAGGTGGCAGAGGATCTCAGTCGGCAAGAACAGGAAAATGAGTTGTTGAGTGCTTATTTTTTAGGGGATATACGAGAGGATATACAGTATCTGGGTTTGACGTTTAATGATATCGCTTGGGTAATGGGGAATACGCTCTTCGGAGGCGGATTCCTTTTTTTATTGCCTTTGCCATTTTGGATTAAGATCCCTGGACTGCTATTGATCTTTGTCTTATCCATATTCGGACGATTATTTTCATGGTCTTATCGGCGTCGTCGTCGTTATCGGTATATTCGGCAAAAAAATACAGGCACCGGTGATGAGATGGAGCAGCTGCTTGGTGCTGAGAGTGATGGCTGGTTTTATCGCAGCGGCAAAATGTTGCATATGGTCATTTCGTTGCAAGCAGATCCATGGCAAACCGCGGTCTACAACCAAAAGAAACAACGAATTAACGGCTTTGAACAATTTTTAAGGGCATGCGCAAGCGAACGTTTTGAGGCTTCGATATCTTCTGAACAGATTTCGGACTATCAGCACGAGTTATGGACAGCTAAAGCTAATAAACCGGTAGCTTCCGAAGGTATGGCAGCTCTGAAGCAAAACCGTATAACGATGTGGCGGAACATGGCTGAAAGCGGTGAAGCAAAGCGGAGCGTGTATGTGCTGCGTTTATCCGTCATGGAATACCAAATCGATTCGCGTGAACGTGATGACGAAACAACCGAAATGACCAAAGAAGAGCGCCAGCGCTTTCGCATGATCGCGGAGCTGCGCGAAAAGCTGCAGCGTGTATTAGATCCGCTAACGGCATCAGGCCACGAGGTAACGATTCTATCAGGGCTTAGCATGCCGGAGCTCATTGGCCGCTGGTTAGATCCAATCAGCTGGGAGCGTTGGATGGCAGCAGAGGGGAATTGGGAGCAAGAGGCGCCTGAAGAGCTTGTTATATCGTTAGCAAAGGAGGATAGCAAGGAAGAAGAGGTTGACCATGAAGAGAAGGAACAAACGGATAGCCCACCTCGCAAAGGCGTTTTAGCGGTCATAACGGCTGGTCTTATTACGCTGGCGAGAAAAGTCGGCTATGGCTTACGCTGGGCAGGCAATGCATTACATCGCATTCTAGCGCGTTTGAAATCGAGGAGACCAAGGAAGGAAGTCCTGGATGATTTATTACACATAGCAGATTCACTATCGGATCTAACCCTGCAGGGTGAAGAAGAGGAGAAGGAACAGCAACTTATGTCTGCTCTTCAGGGGATCTTGTTTCTGACTTCGCCCACCTCTAGCGGGAAGTCATTTTTAACGGCCAATATGGCTGTTGCGCAAAGCGGTGAGGGTGTAATTCTACACGTGGTGGACTTATCACCGGATCGTGGTACGCATACGTATCTCAATCCGCTGCGCGTATCAAGCTCGGAGCCAGGATGGGAAGCTTGGACG
>NZ_JBFTSN010000164.1:0-12671 GCF_056400045.1 Paenibacillus sp. 01L418 | reverse complement strand
GTTAATGGAGGCTTCATCGAAGTACGCAAGGATAAGATCGTTATCCTTGCTGAGAGCGCTGAGCTTGCAACTGATATTAACGTTGAACGTGCAGAAGCCGCTAAACAGCGTGCTCAGCAGCGTCTTGCTGCGAAGCAAGACCAAGTTGATTTCCGCCGTGCAGAGCTTGCTTTGCAGCGTGCGATGAATCGTCTGCATATTAAACACAAATAAGCAACAACCACCAAAGTACTGTCAGCGCCTTTAAGGCGCTGGCGGTGCTTTTTTTATAGGAGTGAGAGGTTGAGTGTGAAGGCAGCAGCTCATATGTAACATCTCATAATGAAAGTGAATTTGAATGGTAGTTTTCAATGTCAGGTTGATTCGAATATTCGTGTTTCACCCCCTATTCGGTGTTATGTATTCTGAAATATGCGTATTTTCGACAAAAAAACTAATTATTTGTATATAATTCTCCCTAATATATGTTAATATAGTTAACATCATAGACAATGAAAATAGCGGGGGGAGAATCATATGTTTGACTGGCTAGGTATGAAAGTAGGGTTTCCGCTCTGGGTTTCATGGCAATTGAATAAAGATATGAAAACAGATGTCGAGCAAAGCTTTGAGGGGATTGCGGAGACACGTAAGGAATTGCTAACTGCATGGGCAATGGAGTATTGGAATTACATCGATCAATTGGGTGGCCAACTGACGGAACTCCTCGCTCAAAACAAAGATTTTTCTACTTCTACTGAACAGTCGCAAATAGAACGATTATTTGAAAGAACATATGCTCGAGCGATCGATATAACCGAGCTGTTTTTACTCGATGTAAAGCAAACCGTTATCAGCTCCACACATAGTCCGCATATTGGGACAATCTATCAAGAAGATAGCAGCTTGCAGCTTGGACTGAGCTACACTAAGCAGTTGAGCAACCCTCGTCGATGCTTGTTTGGGCCTTATAGTGATTCTCTCACCTTAAAGCTAGGAGCGCGTTCTTCCTCTTTTCATGACAAAATGACTCTATTATTTATGCTTCCAATTACGGTAAATGGCAGCTTTGCAGGGACGTTATGCGCCCGTGTGCCGAATGATGTACTAGGAGATTTAATTCAGCGAGAATCGGGCCACGTCTATCCGGATTCGGGTGATAATTATATCTTTATGGCGAAGGCAGGCTTGAATACTCATATAGCGCCAGGGACGGCTTTATCTCGAAGCAGGTTCGAGGATCGAACATTCACACATGGTGAAAATCTCAAGGATGGCGTAACAACTGATTGGGGCAAAGTTTCGATCAAAGAGCATACAGAGCTTGAAATTGTCTTTAATGATCCGGCAACTGGACAGCTTCATCCTGGGGTAGCGAATACCATTGCAAGCGACAGCAATCTATTCGTTGAATATCCAGGTTATTCAGATTATAGGCATATATCGGTTATTGGTAAGGGAGTGACCTTTCAGCTGCCGCATTGTCCGGACAAATGGGGGATGATGTGCGAGGGAGACTTGGAGGAAGTATACCGCATTCGCAGTATAGGCTGGAGACAACGCAAGCTGCAACTTATATCGATTACGAGTGTTAGTATTTTGTCGGCATTGCTTATGTTATTTATTGCCGTTCATGCTCCAATCTGGGTGACTGCAACAGCGGCAGGTTTATTCAATCTTGTATTTGGATTGTTATTCAGTTTTGCCTTTCAAAATAGGGAATCGAAGCGTGTCGTATCGCATCTGCGCCAAATTAATCGTTTTATTCGCATAAATGCAGAAGGAAAGGGCGATCTGACGCAGCGCTTGCAGCTTAATCGTTTTGATAATGATGAATCGAAAGAATTAGCAAAATGGATTAATAATATGATAGATTCCTTGGAAGGCATTATGCTGCAGGTTAAGCTTGCCTCCTCTGATGTTCTATCCAGCCAGTTTGTCCTAAACGAATCAGCGGCTGTCACTTCAGCTTCAACGGAGCGAGTCAGCGGAAAAGTATCTGATATGATTGGAAGCATTAGATTGCAATTGAAGGATATTGATATGGCGAAGGATGCTGCAGGCGATATGCAGGCAACGCTGAAACAGATCGAAGAGCAGGCAGCTGGGCAGATTGAGGTAGCCAAAGCAGAGGTTGATCGCATCGGAGACAAGATGCTCCACATTTCTGCCAAGGTAGGCGAAACCAACGGAACAATCCATAAATTTATGGATACGGTGCAAGAAATACAAGGAGTCTTGCATGTCATTGAAGAAATATCGGCACAAACGAATTTATTAGCGCTTAATGCATCGATCGAGGCAGCAAGGGTTGGTGAGCAAGGCAGAGGTTTTGCCGTTGTAGCGTCGGAAATTCGCAAGCTTGCCGATATGACCAAAAAGTCGACCGAGGAAGTGCATGAAATTACTCGTCACATTTATGATGAAGCGAAACAAGCGTACGCTTCTATGGATGAAGGTACTCGCGTTGTTGAGGAGGGCAATCAGCTTGTAGCAGCCGCTGCTAGTACGCTTGCTTCCGCACATGCCGAGGATCATCGCAAGACGCAGGTCGTTGATGAGGTCGTGCAGCTAATGGAGAAAATCGCGCTGGTAAGTAGAGAAAATCGGAAGATTTCTTCCGATGTAGAGAGTAAAGTGCAAGAGCTCATAGGCGAAATGACGAATGTGAGACAAACGTCTCAGAGTGTGGAGTCTATAACGACGCTGCTTCAACAGCTTGTTGGCCAGTTTAAGCTGACAGAATCACGAATAAGATAAGTGAACGAGATAGGGTTGCAGAAGACCGTGTAAACGGAGCTGCGGCTCTTTTTTTTATGCGATGCATTCTTTAATCAACTAAGACTCAATACATAATTATGCCATGGAAGAGTTATCCTAAGCATCAATCCGATTGTGCAACAGAAAGGAGATGGGTAAATGTTCCGAACCTATAAGCAGGGCAATGGCAGCGCTGGCAAAAACGCTGATAAGCGTATAACCAAAGCAGAGATGCATGAAAAGGAGCAGCTTCAGCCTTTTGCGGAGAAGGCCCTTTTCACTTCTCTGGAGCAAAATATGGAGACCATGAAGCGTGAGCTGGGTGAGAGTCAGGATATTATTTATCGTGAGCTGACGTTAACGGATAGAGGCCACACGAAGGCGCTAATTGTTTATGTACAAGGGATGGTTGACGATGAACGCCTTGACCATTTTGTCATTCAACCGATGCATGGAGGCAAATACCCGGAGGAGGCTAATTTAGAGCCTGCTGAGTTGCTTGCATTTATGAAAAACAATTTGCTCTCAACCGGTATTATTAATGATATATGCGATTGGAAGCTATTGTTTCAAAAATTGTTTATGGGCTATTGCGTCATCATGATAGAGGGTGCAACTCAGGCAATAGGAACCAATGTAGTAGGTGGAGCAAGAAGAAGTGTAGAAGAACCGAAAACCGAGATGGCCATACGTGGTCCTAGAGAAGGGTTTACGGAGTCGATTAGAACAAATACATCGCTGATTCGAAGGAAGATACGAAGCCCGAAGCTGTGGATGGAGCAATGGACGATCGGAGAAATTTCACAAACCCCTGTATGTATCATGTATGTCAAAGATTTGGCGGATGAGAATGTGCTTACGGATTTAAGAGAACGTCTGGAAGAAATACAAATTGACGGCATACTTGAATCCGGTTATATCGAGGAATTAATTACGGATCAGAAGTGGTCGCCGTTTCCTACCATTATGAGTGTAGAGCGGCCGGATGCTGTAGCAGGCAATTTGCTTGAAGGCCGAATAGCGATTTTTGTTGATGGGACGCCATTTGTTCTGATCGTACCCACGATTTTAAATATGTTTTTTCAGGCTTCAGAAGATTATTATCAGCGGTTTGATATCGCGACTTTTCTGCGGCTGCTTCGTTTTGTATCCTTTTTAATTGCGCTGCTTATGCCGTCGATTTATGTCGCAATCGTTGGATATCATCAGGAAATGATACCGACTCAGCTGCTGCTAAAGCTTGCGGCACAGCGGGAGGGCGTACCTTTTCCCGCCTATTTGGAAGCTTTTATTATGGAATTTGTATTTGAAATATTACGGGAAGCCGTTGTACGAATGCCTAGTGCTGCGGGTAACACGATATCGATCGTTGGAGGTCTTGTTATCGGACAGTCGGTCGTAGAGGCAGGAATCGTCTCGYCAGCCGTCGTTATCGTCGTTTCCTTCACAGCGATTGCCAGCTTCGTATCTCCTAACTATAGTCTTGGAATTGCAGCTAGGCTGCTGCGCTTTCTGCTGCTTCTAGCAGCGTCGACACTCGGATTTTATGGAATTGGATTAGTTGTGCTGCTGCTTCTGCTGCATTTGAGCAATTTAAGATCGTTTGGCATGCCCTATATCAAACCATTCGCCCCGATGTATTTAAAGGATATGAAGGATACGCTGGTTAGGGCGCCACTTTGGATGATGCGGGAACGGCCAGAGAAGCTTGCTTCGAGTAATAGACTTAGACAAGACATTGAAACGGAGCATAGGAAGGAGCCGCAGCAATGAGCGATGGCAGCGTCAATGCAAGGAAACGGATATTTTCATTCAGGAAAATAGGACGGAAGCTCATTCTTGTATGGACAGTATGTATGCTGGCGCTATTAAACGGCTGTTGGGATTTACGTTATTTGGACAAGCTTGGCGTCGTATACGCCATAGGAGTTGACGATGACCCAACAGGAAAAAACAAGCTACAGTTGACGGTACAGGTCGTATTGCCCCAAAACGTTGCAGCGGAAACCAAAGGGGCCATTGGCGGCACTGCAGTGACGACGTTTACGGAAAAAGGGGATACATTGTTTGAGGCGATTCGAAAAATGTCGACTAAAACATCTAGACGGCTTTTTTTCTCCCACACACAAATGCTGATCGTCAGTGAAAGTATGGCTAGAAAAGGCATCTATCCCTTAGTTGATTTAATTGAGAGAAATCCAGATATACGCACTGATATTTCAGTGCTTATTACACGAGGCATGAGAGCGGAGAATTTGCTTCGATTAACGACGCAAACCGAATCTATTCCTGTTAATCAGCTTCGGGAAATAGTTGAAGTCAATCAGTCTGCGTATGCGTCGAGTTATGTCGTATTAGTCAAAGATTTAACGAGACTATTGGGAAGAGGGAAGCAGCAAGCTGTATTGCCTTCTATTCTGATAGAGGGAAATGAGGAGGTGGGACATTCAAATGACAATTTAAACAGCATTCCTGCAAAAGCGATTCCAGTGCTGTCGACTATGGCTGTTTTTCGCGATGGCAAGCTTGTTGGTTATTTGAAGTCCAAGGATTCAAGAGGTCTATCTTGGCTTCAAAATAAAGTGGAGAGCACTGTCGTAAAGCTTGGATGCCCGGAGTCAGAAGGGGAGCTCATTGTTGAGGTGCAGGATACGGCGACCGTGTATAAGGTTAAACAAGATCCGGATGGTCATCCAATTATACAGGTCCATATTAGTGTAGTGGGTGGAATTCAAGAAATCATGTGCCACGGCGTCAACATCACGGAGGAAAGTGTACTGATCAAGGTCGGCAAAATGACAGATAAAGCGATTGAGGAAGAGGTAGCGGGCACGATCAATAGCGTACAGAAGAAATTCCACACGGATGTATTAGGGTGGGGAAAAGAGGTTTATTTTCAAGAACCTAATATTTGGAGGAAAATCGAAGCGGACTGGGAAGATATTTTCCCTCAAGTGAAAAGCGAAGTCATCTGTACGACTCAAATAACAGGCTCAGGTGTACGAGGCGAATCTATATCGAAGTGAGTGATTAGCATGATGKCTCTCATTGTCCTCCTCTTATCTTCCGTTATGGTTGGAACGGCAATATGGAGAAGGAATAGCAAAAATAATCGTCAGCGTGAAGGTGGCTGGGCTTTGGTCATCTTAATCATTGGGGTTGGAATTATGGCAGCAAAGCATATGCATCTACCGATACCCAATCCGGCAGATTGGATTACAGCTATATTCTCACCTGTATATAAACCTATATTAAAGTGGATTGAAAAGGGGGCATAACATAGTTGAGCAAATTTGCGGGAATTAACAATGCCGAGATTACATCGGGGCAATGCGMCAAAATATTGTTTTTATTTGCACTAGGAAGTGCAGCGCTCATATTGCCAACAATGGTGACGTCGATTGCCAAGCAGGATGGATGGATTTCAATGGTGCTCGCAGGACCGTTTAATTATTTCATACTGCTCATTTATCTAGCGCTTGCTGATCGTTTTCCGAAGTTGACTTTGGCGCAATACTCAGAAAAACTGCTGGGGGTTTGGCTCGGTAAGGTAGTAACTTTACTATATATTTTTTATTTTTTGTTGTTAAGCGCATTGGTACTGCGCAATATATCCGATTTTTTGAATTTATCCGTATTGCCAGAGACACCAGAGTGGTTCATTAACCTCACCTTTATGATTGTTGTTGTATATGGCGTTCTTTTAGGCATTGAGACGATTTCGAGAACGGGTGAGATTTTATTTGGATGGGCGGCCTTAGTTATTGGTATTGTTCTCCTTGCTTTGTTCAATCAATTTAATTTTCAAAACTTTGAGCCTTTCTTGTACGACGGCTGGATAAGGCCGATTAAGGGGATCTATCCGATTCTCGGGTTTCCTATTGCGGAATTCGTGTTTATAACGACGATTTTCCCGCTTGTGCGTCAGGAGGATCGTAAAAAATTAAGAAAAAAACTGAAGCTCTCTGTTTTTGCCATTGCTTTTGTAAGCACGCTGATAACGATTTTTCTGGTTGCTGTAATGGGTGTGCAAGAAGCGAGCAGAAGTCCGTTTGCGGTCTATGATATGGCTAAAAATATTAATATCGAAGAGATATTGGTGCGTGTTGAAATATTAGTTGCGATGGTTTGGATCGGGACGGTCTTTATGAAGCTTGCGCTTTGCGTTTATGTACTGACGGTCTTAACGGCTCAAATGCTTAAGCTTTCTACCTATCGTCCATTGGTCATTCCTTATGCTTTTGTCATTGTGCCTATCTCGCTCATGGTATATCGAAATGCGGCTCATGCGCATGAATTTG
Source organism: Paenibacillus sp. 01L418 (assembly GCF_056400045.1). Taxonomy (NCBI): domain Bacteria; kingdom Bacillati; phylum Bacillota; class Bacilli; order Caryophanales; family Paenibacillaceae; genus Paenibacillus; species Paenibacillus sp. 01L418. Next base: position 5,631 of record NZ_JBFTSN010000164.1, on the reverse strand, counting down.
GCATAGGAGTATGGACGGTTTACAGCTTGCTGCATGGTTGTGTTGTACCATTATTGCTGCTCGTGGTTGCTGTTATTAGGGGAAAAAAAGATACGAGCGACGGTCGGTTTCAAGATGAGCAGAAGTCCARCAGCCGCAGGCAAAAAGGGAATGAAGCAGCAGAAGGGAATTCCGATATAACGAACAAGGAACCTGCCTTGGGCACAACTCCATCATAGACGGCAGTGGAAGCATTTGTTATAATTGTGAGGAAAATTGACCAAGCGGCTACCTACTCAAATTTACGGAGGCGATCGTGTGGAACACTACTCCAATAATTATGTCGTCGTGGCTATTTTTATCGTGCTTGGCATTATGCTTCCCGTCGTTGCATTAACAGTAGGAAGACTGCTAAGGCCGAATAAGCCAAGTGAGCTCAAACAAACCACCTATGAAAGCGGAAATGAGCCGGTAGGTGAGGGACAGGTCCGTTTTAACATCCGCTATTACTTGTTTGCACTAATGTTTGTCATCTTTGATGTAGAAACCGTTTTCTTATATCCTTGGGCCGTCGCATATAATAAGCTCGGCTTATTTGTGCTAGTCGAAATGTTGATTTTTGCGGGAATGCTGCTTATTGGTCTTCTATATGCCTGGAAAAAGAAGGTGCTGAAATGGAATTCAGTTTAGAATCAATTTCGTTAGAGGAACGCAAAGAGCTGGAACGCAACGTATTTATGGGTACCTTGGAGCAATTGAAGGCTTGGGCAAGAAGCAACTCGTTATGGCCGCTCACATTCGGCCTTGCTTGCTGTGCGATTGAAATGATGGGAACGGGCGCATCGCATTATGATCTGGATCGTTTTGGAGTGATGTTCCGAACCTCGCCGCGACAGTCTGATGTGATGATTGTGGCCGGTACAGTGACGAAGAAGATGGGTCCCCTTTTACGCAGGCTTTATGATCAAATGCCAGAGCCGAAGTGGGTTATCGCAATGGGATCCTGCGCAACGGCTGGCGGACCTTATATTAAGTCCTATTCAGTCATCAAAGGCGTTGATCAGATCGTGCCTGTTGATGTGTATATTCCGGGCTGTCCGCCTAATCCGGCCGCGCTGATCTATGGCATCAATAAACTGCAGGAGAAAATTCGCTATGAAGCGAAGACTGGGAAGCGGGTGACCAGTCGATGAGTGAAGAGGATAAACCGGTCGCAGACACGCCTCCCGTAGACCCGGAGAAGGAAGCCAAGCTGAAGGCAGCTGCGGAAGCACGCGCAGCGAGAGCGGCAGCAAAAGCAAAGGCCGAAGCAGAAGCGAGTGAAGCAGAGCCGGAGCAGCCGAAAGCGCCTTCGCCAAGGCAGCCTGAGCTTGATGCCATAGTCGCGCTTCTGAAGCAGGAAGTCGCAGAGGCATCGGTTGAGGATGCCTATGTAAATGAACTGAATGGCGATATGCCGATGATTATCTTACGCAATGAACACTGGCGTGAAGCTGCAAAGATGCTTAAGGAGCACGAGCAGCTTCAATTTAATTATTTGCGTAATGTGTCAGGTGTCGATTACGAGACCCACATAGAAGTGGTATATCATATGATCTCACTTGGAACCAGAAGAGAGGTCGGAATTAAGATAAAGACGGAGCGGGAAGCGTCAGCCGTCTATTCGGCAACACCAGTCTGGGCAACAGCGAATTGGAACGAACGTGAAATTTACGATTTACTGGGAGTTGATTTTCCTGGACACCCCGATATGCGGCGGATCATGATGCCTGATGACTGGGTGGGCCATCCGCTGCGCAAAGATTATGAGTCGATAGATTCGGAGGTGTAGGCAGCCCTTGATTCGTACAGAAGAACTGCTACTAAATGTAGGTCCTCAGCATCCAAGCACGCATGGCGTATTCCGGATTATCGTTAAGCTCGATGGTGAAGTCATAACCGAAGCGACACCTGTCATGGGTTATTTGCACCGAGGCACCGAGAAGATCGCGGAAAACTTGAATTTCACGCAAATCATCCCCTACACCGATCGAATGGATTACGTCTCTGCAATGACTAATAATTATGTTCTCGTACATGCAGTGGAAACGATGATGGGGCTTGAAGTACCGCAGCGGGCGGAGTATCTCAGGCTTCTCGTTATGGAACTGCAGCGTATAGCTAGCCATCTAGTATGGTGGGGAACTTATCTTCTTGATATTGGGGCAATGAGTCCGTTTCTTTACGCATTCCGTGACCGGGAAATCATTATCGATTTATTTAATGAGCTGTGCGGCGCAAGATTAACTTACAATTACATGCGAGTTGGCGGTGTGAAGTGGGATGCGCCTCCGGGCTGGMTGGACAAAGTACGCGACTTTATTCCTTATATGGAGAATAWGCTGCAAGAGTATGATAAGCTCGTCAGCGGCAACGAAATTTTCCTAGCCCGCATTAAAGGGATAGGGAAATATGATGCGGCAACAGCGATTGATTATGGCTTATCTGGAGCCAACTTGCGTTGTACAGGTGTAGACTTTGATATTCGCAAGGCGGAGCCCTACAGCTTGTACAGTCAATTTGAATTTGATGTGCCGCTTGGAAAAGTGGGAGATTGTTATGATCGCTATCGGATTCGGCTGGAAGAAATCCGCCAAAGCTTGCGTATTTTGAAGCAGGCGCTGGAGCAATTCCCTTCTGGCGGGGAGACGATGGGGAAGGTTCCGCGCGCAATAAGGCCCCCTGCTGGCGAGGTGTATGTGCGGATCGAATCGCCGCGCGGCGAAATTGGCTGCCATATCGTATCCAAAGGCAAAGCAGAACCTTATAGGCTCAAATTCAGAAGACCGTCATTCGTTAATTTGCAAATACTGCCGAAGCTGCTTGTAGGCGAAACGATGACAAACCTCATTACGATACTAGGCGGCATTGATATTGTCGTCGGGGAGGTCGATTGCTAATGCAGTCATGGCTTAACCAATCGCTAACTTGGGGAAATGCACTTGTGCTGTTCCTTTGGGCTGTCGTATTTTTATTCATTGTGCTTGGTTTCGTCACGTACGCCATTTATTTCGAGCGTAAAGTAATCGGGTGGATGCAGCTTCGCATCGGTCCCAATCGCGTAGGGCCCTTTGGCTTGCTGCAGACGGTAGCGGATATTTTTAAGCTGCTCATTAAAGAGGACACGATTCCGCGCAAGGCAGATCGGGCATTGTTCATTCTTGCGCCTGCCCTAGCATACATACCGGCATTCTCCGTACTCGCTGTACTTCCCTATACACAAAACTTATATTTCGCAGATCTGAATGTTGGTTTGCTCTATTATGTAGCCCTGTCAGGCATCTCGACGCTGGCCATCGTGCTTGGCGGCTGGGCTTCCAATAATAAGTATGCACTCCTTGGGGGTATGCGCTCGGCAGCACAAATGATAAGCTATGAGGTACCGCTTGTTATTTCGGTAGTAGGCGTTATTTTACTTAGCGGAAGCTTGAATCTGCGCGATATTGTAGCGGCGCAGGATGGCGGCTGGTTTTGGAATTGGAACTTCATTCCTCAATTTATCGGTTTCATTGTCTTTATTATTGCTGCTGTATCCGAGCTCAATCGTACGCCCTTCGATTTGCCGGAGGCGGAATCTGAGCTTGTTGCAGGTTATCACGTTGAATATAGCGGCTTTCGGTTTGCATTTTTTATGCTCTCGGAATACGTATACGTTTATGCCATTGCTGCATTAACAACAGTATTGTTTCTGGGCGGCTGGCACGCACCGGCGCCATTTCTTGATTTTGTACCGGGCATTATATGGTTTTTGCTCAAGTTTGCGTTTATTGTGTTTTTCTTATTTTGGATTCGTGCTACACTGCCGCGCATACGGGTAGATCAGCTTATGGGTCTTGGCTGGAAGGTGCTGCTGCCGGTGTCGCTGCTTAATGTGTTTCTAACGGCTGTATATTTAGAGCTGTTTATCAAGAACTAGCAAAGGGGAGAAGGAAATGAAAGGAATGCTGCAAGGACTGGGTGTAACGCTCAAATCAATGACGGCTCCAAAAGTGACCACCTCCTATCCTGATGTGCCCTTTGTCATGCCGGATCGCTTCCGTGGTATTCAGCACTTTATCCCGGATTTATGTATCGTTTGCAACCAATGCGCACGCATTTGTCCAACCGACTGCATTACGCTGACCGGCAAACCGAACCCGGACCCTGATAAAAAGGGCAAGGTAATTGATACTTTTGATATTAATTTTGAAATATGCATCTTATGTGATCTGTGCACCGAGGTTTGTCCGACCGAAGCGATCGTTATGTCCAATCATTTCGAGCTGGCAACCTTCAGCCGCGATGATTTGTTCAAGGATGCAGAATGGCTGACAGACAATAATACACTTACTCGGCAGGACAATAACAATATCGGAGCGCCGGCCAAAGGGGGCGCAAAATAGTTGTTCAATATTGATTTTACAGGCGAATTTGTCGCTTTTTTTATCTTCTCAGCCATCATGATATGCGGCGCTGTCCTAATGATCAGCTTAGAGAAGGTCGTACATATGGTCATCTCTATGGCTGCTGTATTTCTAGGCTTAGCCGGAATGTTCGTGCTTCTGGAAGCTGAGTTTGTCGCATTTGTTCAGGTGCTTATCTATGCTGGAGCAGTCTCGATTCTGATGATATTCGGTATTATGATGACGAAACATCAGCCAGGAGAGCGTGAGCCGGTGAAGCCGCTCCATGAAACGCTTGCCGCTGTAGGCGCGCTCAGCTTGTTTGGCCTATTGTTTTATGCGATCCGTTCAACAACTTTTCCAGAGCCGCAGTCTTTTCAAGCTGGAGAAGACAATACGATGGCAATTGGCGAGCTCTTATACACAGGGTATGTGATACCGTTTGAGCTGCTCTCGGTGCTGCTGACGGTAGCATTTATTGGAGCAATCGTACTTGCCAAAAAGGAGGAGGAATAATTACATGCTTCCTTCCTATTTAACGATGGCGGCTATTTTGTTTTGCATTGGGCTATATGGCGCATTAGTGAAAAGAAATGCAGTCGTCGTACTGCTCTCGCTTGAGCTAATGCTGAATGCGGTCAACTTGAATCTTATTGCCTTCTCCAAATATGGTGTTGTTCCGTCATTGACGGGACAAATTTTTTCATTATTTACAATTACAGTCGCAGCGGCAGAAGCAGCGATTGGGGTAGCTATATTAATAGCATTGTTCAGATTGCGCGGGACAGTTAATGTCGATGAGTTTGACAAAATGAGGAGGTAGCGCGGCGTATGAATATGTACTCACAGACGGCTTGGTTAATTCCGCTGTTTCCGCTGGCAGCATTCCTCGTTTTGACGGCGCTCGGTCGCAGCTATCGACGAGCGGGCGTTATCATCGGTTCGCTTGGATCATTTGGCGCCTTCGTTCTATCTATGCTTATTATGATTGATCGACTTGGTACCAATGAAGTGGATTATAATTATTCCTTTGATTGGATTGCTATCGGAGATTATACGTTGAAGATTGGTTTCGAGGTGACCAACCTGACAGCGCTTATGCTTGTTGCCGTGACACTCGTCAGCTTTCTCGTGAATGTATACTCGGCCGGCTATATGAAAAATGATGAGCGAATAACCGTGTTTTTTGGTTATGTTGCCTTGTTCACATTCTCTATGCTGGGACTTGTAT
>NZ_JBFTSN010000163.1:0-12739 GCF_056400045.1 Paenibacillus sp. 01L418 | reverse complement strand
AACAACAAATTTGAACGTATTGGCGATCGACTTGAGGAAGATTTCATCTGTGAACAGCGTCTTGAAATTCGCCAGTCCAACATAAGGTTTGCTCGGGGACAATAAATCCCATTCACGAACGCTCACATTGAAGGCATACAAGATGGGGAGCAACCGCGTGCTGAGGAAATAAAGCAGAGGAATTCCGAGCGTAATATAAATAAACAAATAACGCTGCGTGCGGTAGGACAAACGGGTGAGAAACAGTTCTCGGCTTTTGCGTACGGTTAGCTTTAAGGCATGTGCAATCATAATGGAACTCACCTCCATTTCATCAAAAGAAAGGCGCTCGCTCTAGGCCGAGCGCCCTTATTATTACTTTTTGTCTGCAGCAGCCCAATAATCGTCATAGAGCTTTTGCGTTTTGGCTACAAGGTCTTGGAAGGCCTTCTCGACCGGAACTTTATTGAGCAGCACTTCATTTGTCGCATCAACAAACAATGTTTTTTCTTGGGTTTCGTCGATGAAGAAATGCGCGCGGCTATCGTCCAATTGGGAAATAAATGGCCCTAGCTTCTCATCGTTTACGTATTTATCCTGCGTCGCAACTGCTTTTTGTGCTGGAAGCTCTCCGATTTGCTCCACCCATTTCTCCTGAACCTCTTTGCTCGTTAGAAATTCCAAAAATTCAGAAGCAGCCTTCAGCTTGTCGCCTTCAACATTTTTGGGAATGGCGTTCGCCCAGAAGGAGGACGGGGCTGATTTGGTTTTGTAGGATGGAAGAGGTGCAACGCCATAGTTTAAATCTGGAAAGTCCTTCTTAATGGAGCCAAGCCGGAAGGAACCGTCGATATTAATAGCTGCATGACCGGTCATAAAGGCATTGCTGTCATTCTCATAAAATCCGTTAATCCCAACCTTATGCTTCACGGCAAAATCGATTAAATATTGAAATGACTCCAAACCTGCAGGTGTTTCTGCCCATAATATTTTGCGACGATCATCGCTTAAGTCTTGACCGCCTGCTTGATGCAGTAGACCGTCTCGATACCAGTGATGCAGCTGCGCGCCAGGCTCCCATGCGAAACCTTCAGTGACAAATTGCCCTTTGGCATCTGTTTCTGTCAGTTTCTTGGATACGTCTACCAGCTGCTCCCATGTTGTAGGAAGCTCAGTAATATTGGCTTTGGACAATAAATCCTTATTGTAGAACAAGGCGAGTGTGCGTACGGCAGTAGGAATAGCGTAATAGGAGCCATTAATTTTTGCGGCGCTGACTAATGGGTAAAAGTTGCTTTCAATTTCCGCAGTTGGAAAATGATCCTCAGGCAGCGGCTGCAAGTAACCGGATGAGACGTATTTCGGCAGCCAGCCATAGTAGAGGTTAATAACATCTGGGCCTTTGCCGGCTGGCACCAGCGTAGCAACCTTCTGATTGTATTGATCATAAGGGAAGTTGGTTTGTTTTACGGTAATATTCGGATGTAAGGTTTGGAATTCTTTTATGAGTTCGTTGATCAATTCAACCTTGGCTGGAAATTCATATTGCCAATATTCAATCGTCACTTTTTTATCTGTTTCTTTGTCTGTTGCCTTATCGGTTGGTTTTTCCGTTGCTTTATTTTGTTCTGTGCTGTTTGCTTGATTGCTGCTGCCGCAGCCTGCTAGAGCAAGTGCGATGATAAGTGATCCTGTAACGATAGAAACTGAGCTTTTTTTCTTCAATGGTATCCACTCCTTTTTTTATAAAAAAACGGTGCTTAAGCTTGGCTTGCGATGTCGGATTTCTTGGTAATCGTGTTTGGCGGCAGCTCAAGACCGAGCAGGCGCCTAGCGTTATTGCCGAATATGTTCTCGATATCGTCCTCTCCGAATCGCAGCTCGCGGCAGGCGCGAACTTGATCCTGCAGATAACGATACGGGTAACCTCGAGGAAACCCGCTGGCATCCGTACCAAAAATAATACGTTCAGGCCCGATCAGCTCATAGGTTTTGCGAAGCGCGAATTCCAAGGTGAGCTCATAGGGCATCCAGCGCATCCATTGATTGGAGCCGGAAGTATCGACATATACATTCGGGCAGCTCCAGCACAGATGAAGCAGCTCTTGGAAATAACCTGCGCCAAAGTGAGGAATGATGAACGGAATGTCCGGAAATTCTCTTGCCGTGTTGAAAATTGCTAGAGGACTTATATTCGGATGATGAGCAATTCCTCCCGCATGGCCGAGTAAACCGAAGTGGATCAACACAGGAAGCTTCTTCTCTGCGAGAAAGGTCCATACGGGCGTGAGTGACGGATCATCAAAAGGGATGGAAGTCAGCGGGCCGAACAGCTTATAACCTTTAAGCCCTAACTCATTAACTGCCCTTCGAAGTTCTTCCTCTGCGCCAGCATCCTCGATGGCGTGATGGGCAAAGCCGGTAAAACGATCAGGATGACTGGCTAGATGATCGGCCAAATTGTCATTATCAAGCGCGGTGAGGAAGTTGAGTCCTCCGATCCCGTACTTATCAAGCTCCTTCACCCATCGGTCAATTAACGGCGTGTTTTCATTTTCAGTATCGTTGTCTGCAATCGTTGCATCTGGAAAATCCCAAGTGAGCCGCATTCGCTCGCTTCTCTCTGCACCATAGCGAGCAACGGATTCATGTCGTTTGTTATTTCCTAGCACTAATCGGTAAGGAAGATGTCCATGCACATCAAATACTTTAAATTGGCTGCGAAACATAGCTTCACTCCATTCATAATTCCTTGATGATCCAATCGGTCAAAATCAAATCAATCTCTGCAGCACCAGCTGCCAATCGAGATTCTCGTTCCTCCAGCCATAGCGCCAGCTCAGATAACCTATCTTGCTGAACGGTAAGCGCCCGGTTCATCTCGGCGGGGCTAGGACCGCCCCGCAGACTGCGTATATTTACAAAATGCGCAGGCTCCAACGCTTGCTTTAATTGCTCCTCAGTTAGCCCAAGCGGGAAGCCAATGGTTTGGATCGCAGCTTCGTTTAATGCTTGAAGGTTCAAGTCAGTTATCTTATTGCCATGCTGAACGGCATGCGTGACGAGCTTGCTTACGATTGAATGTGCTTTATGAAAAGATAATCCTTCATCTCTGACGATCGTATCAGCAAGCTCGGTAACAGTAGCGAAGCTTGCAGCAGTGCGCTGCCTCAGAACATCCTCGTTTAGCTGCAAGGTAGAGATGACCTTGGACAACAATCGATACACAACTTCAAGCGTCTCTAGGCTGCGCCAAGCATAGGGCTGCATATCGTCTTCGGTATCCACAATATCGCCAAAAGGCGTATTGTGAATCATCGTAAGGACGGTCTGAGCATTGCCTGTAATGCTGGATAAGAGTGAACGGATATGCTCAACGGAAACTGGATTTCTTTTTTGCGGCATAATGGAACTGATTTGGACGTATGGGGCGGCTATTTGAACGACTCCAAATTCCTGTGTGCACCACAGCAGCAGCTCCTGCGTAAACCGTCCAAGATTAATCGCTGCGAGCGTGATTCCTGCGGCGATTTCACCGACATAATCTGCTCCGCTTACAGCGTCATAAGAGTTTTCAATTAATCCGTCAAAAGCAAGCAGCTCGGCAACGCGTTCCCGGCTAATGGCAAAACCCGACGTTGTCAGAGCGGCAGCTCCCATGCTGCTTAAATTACAATTTGCGTAGGCCGCCTGCAATCTGCGTATATCCCTTGCGAGCGAGTCTGTTACCGCTGCAATGTAGTGGGCGATTGTCGTCGGCTGTGCTTGCTGGGTATGCGTATGAGCGATAAAGATCGTTTCCGTATGTTTCTGGGCGAAAGCGAGCAGTTCAGTGTGCAGCTGCAGGGCAGACGAGATCGTTCTAAGCAGTTTTTCTCGTAAAGTGATTCGGTATATGGCAATACCCATGTCATTGCGGCTTCGAGCCAGATGAAGGCTGCCGGAGGCTTCATCCGATAATTTAAGCAGCTGGTGTTCCACTTCAAAAAACAAATCCTCAAATTGGCCGGTATAGGTACCGCTGTTTAACTGCTCCAAATCAAGTGAAAATAATGATTTGGCGATTTTATGGCCTTCTTCCTTGCTAAGCAGCCCTTGCTCAAGCAGCATGATGAGATGCGCTTTATGCACGGAGATCATTGGAAGCAGAAGCTCCTTCTTGGCTTGGTCATAGGCAGGCGCAAGTACCGCTTCAGCATAGGTTCTGCCAGGGAACGAGCTGCCTTCAGCTGAATCGCTCCGTCTAATCGTCATCGTGTACGCCCTCCTTCGTAAAATAACTTTTTATTTGGCAGATGTTGAAGTTGCATGAGAATATAAAAACAGCCGGAGCTATCGCATAAAGCGATTTCTCCGGCTGTCCGGTCGTTTTCCATATTATTCCTAGTGGAATTGTATGATTAGAATAGTATCACGGTTTTATTTGGAGCGCAACTCTTTTTATTGTCCTTTAGATCTTCAGCATTTCATCGCTTGGTACAGGCAGGAGCTCACCCGAGTCAAGAGGTGTATACGAAAGTAAAGACTAGTATATGGATCAACATTGCTCACCTTTCTATACTAGAACTAAGAAGGAAAGCTGCATAAAAGCAGCCGCATTATTATTATGAAGACCATGTGGAGGGGTAGTATGAAGAAGAAAAGGAAGGCGCTCTTGAGTATCGCATTGGTTCTTAGCTTGGCCGTTGCTGGGTGTGGCAAAAACACGAATGAACCGGAAAAATCGACTAACACGCCCGTTGAAAAAGGAAATGAAGTGATTGAAGTATCGACGGTTTCGCCAAGCGATCAATATTTAAAGTTTGATGAGGGCGAGAGTTTCGAGAAAAATTCCGTATACGATGCCTATGAGAAAGACATTGGCGTCAAGATTACGAACAAGTGGGTAGCTGATACGAGCCAATTCAAGGAAAAGGTAAAGATTACGATCGCATCCGATGATCTTCCCGATTTTCTCTTAGTTAATGCAACGCAATTGAAAGAGCTGACTGAAGCGGATATGATTATGGATTTGACCAAAGTGTATGACGAGAATGCCACAGAGGAAACGAAAAAGTTTTTGACGATGGATGGAGGCATGCAGATGAAAACAGCGATGTTTGACAACAAGCTGATGGGTATTCCGAGCTCATACAATCCGTACCAATATCAGTTTTTGTATGTGCGTACAGACTGGCTGAAGGAGCTGAATTTGCCTGAGCCGAAGACGATGGCAGATTTCATGGCGATTGCTGAAGCTTTCAAAGCCAAAGATCCAGGCGGCACAGGCACATCATACGGGCTTGCCGTAAGTAAAAATCCATTCAGTATGGATACAGGAGTAACGGGACTACGTGCATTCCTCAATGGCTATCATGCCTATGAAAATATTTGGATCGAAGATGGCAAAGGCGGCTTGGTCAATAGCGACATTCAGCCGCAAGTAAAGGATGCGCTTGCTGCACTGCAGGATATGTTCAAAAAAGGGCTGATTGATCCTGAGTTCGCTGTAAAAGATGTGGAGAAAGCGGCAGAACTCGTTTACAACAATAGCATTGGTATGGTTTATGGCGCATCTTGGACACCAGCTCAGCTTGTGAAAGGTGCTGTGAAGGACGGAAAAGTGGTTCAGGAGTGGGGAGCATTCCCGATTCCAACGGTAGACAGCAGCCCTGCATTATCCCAAATCGGGCTGGGTGTTGATGAATATTATGTCATCTCCAAGAAGGCGAAGCATCCAGAAGGCGTTATTAGGCTGCTGAACCAGTGGATTGCCGTCGACAATCATCCAACTGATGAGCAAAAGGTATACGAATTCGGTAAAGACTTGAAAGAGAAGGGCAACAACTACTGGCTGCTTAGTCCGCTGCGCGTAGGTAAACAACTGGATAACAACGGCGAAATACTGCCAAAAGCGATTGCCAATAAAGACACTAGCATTTTGGTAACGAAGGATCATAAAACGCGGTATGAGCGGGCAATGAAGTATGTTGACGGCGATACGAGCATGTGGTGGGAGTATTTGATCTCAGGCCCAGGCGGCGCGTTCTCTCATGTACCGGAAATCCAGAAGAATAAGCAATATTTGCAAAATAAATTTTACGGCGCGCCAACTCCAACTATGGTAGACCGACAAGAAATTTTGCTCAAGAAGCGGGATGAAGTTTTCTTCAAAATCATCATGAATCAAGTATCGGTGGATGAATTCGATAAATTCGTCGTGGAATGGAAAAAGCTTGGCGGCGATGAAATTACAAAAGAAGTAAACGAGTTTTACGCTGCTCTGAAATAATTGCAAAACGAATGAGTAGAGGGATTGGTTGAAGCAATCCCTCTTTTTATTAACCTTAAACAACGAGGTGAATGGCTTGAATGTACTAACACGGATGTGGAAGAGGGAATGGCCTCTTCATCTGATGCTGCTTCCGGGAATCGTTTTGGTTTTGATATTTAGCTATGTCCCGATGGTCGGTATCATTATGGCTTTTCAGAAATATGTACCAAACAAAGGGTTATTCGGGTCCCCTTTCATTGGACTGAAAAACTTTCAGCTATTAATTGATTATCCTGATATCGGGCGTATTTTCTTTAATACGGTCTATATAGCCGTGATGAAAATCATAGTAGGTCTCATTGTACCGATCACGATTGCGATATTGCTTAATGAGCTGCGGAGAGAATGGATAAAACGGACGTTTCAGACGCTCGTTTACTTGCCTCATTTTTTATCATGGGTACTGCTGAGCGGAATTATCGTTGATGTTTTTTCTCCATCCTCAGGCATTTTCAATCAAATATTAGGCTTGTTTGGGATAAAGCCTATTTTTTTCTTAGGGAGCAATGATTGGTTTCCATATGTTATGGTCGCCTCGGATGTATGGAAGGAGTTTGGATTTGGTACAATTGTGTACTTGGCTGCGCTGACGGGCATCAATCCTTCACTTTATGAAGCAGCCGAAATTGACGGTGCAGGGCGTATCAAACAGACCTTTCATGTCACACTGCCTGGAATGATGCCGATTATCGTGCTTATGTTTACGCTTAATATCGGGAATGTACTCAACGCTGGCTTCGAACAAATCTTTAATTTGTATAGTCCGCCTGTCTATGAAAGCGCAGATATTATTGACACCTTTGTCTATCGAATGGGTGTGCAGCAAGCGCAATTCGGTTTCGCCACGGCAGTAGGCTTATTGAAATCTATCGTCTCTTTTATATTCATTTCTCTTTCTTATCTGTTAGCTTATCGTGTAGCGAATTACCGCATTTTCTAACGATGCGTTCGTAATTCAGAAGGGAGACATTACGTGATTACAAACCGATCATTTAGCAGACGACTATTTGTAGCGTGCAACTTTACTTTTCTCATGCTGACATCCTTCTTATGCCTCATGCCTATCATTCATATTTTGGCGATCTCATTCAGCTCTGGAGCTGCCGCGGCTGCTGGGAAAGTTATTTTATGGCCGGTTGAATTCACCACTGCGGCTTATGATAATGTATTTGGAAAACCGGAATATTTGCGTGCATTCTGGGTATCGATTCAGCGCGTTGTTCTAGGAACCTCCATTAGTATGGTTTTGATGATTATAACCGCTTATCCATTATCCAAAGATCCCCGTCAATTTCGGCTTAGAACCTTATATGCTTGGTTATTCGTGTTTACGATTTTGTTCAGCGGCGGTCTGATTCCTTCTTATTTGACTGTAAAATCGCTAGGTTTAATCGATACGATGTGGGCACTCGTCTTGCCAACGGCTATTCCGGTGTTTAATGTTATTTTATTGCTTAACTTCTATCGTAATTTGCCTAAAGAACTAGAGGAATCCTCGCGTATAGATGGTGCAGGTCATTTCACTACCTTATGGAAAATATATGTACCGCTATCGTTACCAGCTTTGGCAACGACGGGACTTCTTACGATGGTGGGGCATTGGAATAGTTGGTTTGACGGCATGCTGTATATGAATCATACTGAGAATTATCCGCTTCAGACGTTTCTGCAGACGGTCATTATCAAGATGGATTTCCGCTTTATTAAAGCGGAGAATGCCGAATTAATGCTCAAGCTGTCTGATCGCACAAGCCGAGCGGCACAAATTTTTGTCGCAGCATTTCCGATTCTGATTGTGTATCCTTTTTTACAGAGGTTTTTCATCAAAGGAATCGTAATGGGGAGCGTAAAAGAATAGTGCCGGAATGGTCTACTACTACTAGCAGGAGTAAAAATGATGAAAAACCTATTCTTTTTGCATGATTCCTCCATATTCAAAAAAATTATGGCTGCCTTTTTGGCGGCCTTGCTGCCGCTGATGGCCATTACTTGGATGATTATAGAGAAGGGCTCGGAAAATATTCGCAGCGAGATCTCAGAATCGATACTGAATACGACTAGGTTTTATATGGACTCTCTCGACAAGGAAGCGGATCGAATTAGCCGTTATTTGCCGAACTATGTAATGGACAAAGATTTGATGGAAATTGCTACAACGGGCAATGACATGAGCTCATATGAGCGTTCGCGCAAAATATTGGATATCCAGCGAAGGCTTGAGCTTATGAAAAATTCAAGTCCGTTTATTAAAGAAGCAAAGGCGTATATTCCATTAATCAAGCGCACGATTCTGAGTAATGATTTTGAGACCTCTTTGAATGAATCGGAGTATACCGCGATGCAGGCTAATGTGAAATTGTATGAAGAGCCGTTCATTTATTGGGAAAACCGATTGTTTATAACGATGCAATATCCTATTATTTCAGTTAAAAATCCGTTGTATATTGTAGGGGTTGAGCTCTCAACGAGCAAAATAAAGGACACGTTATCGCAAATTGGCGGGACGCGAGACGGACACAGCGTGCTGCTTAATTTGGAACGCGGCTGGGAAATTGAAAGCGGGGTAGACCCGGCTTTACTGGGGCAAATGAAAGCTTTGGCTGTTAAAAAGCAGGAATCAAAGTCTAATGAAGGTTACGAAACGGTTATCTACAATGGTAAGCGCTTTCTTACAGTATATAAATATTCTACGCTTTGGAATTCCTATTCGATTACCTGTATTCCCGAAGAGAAGGTTCTTGGATCATTGCAAATGTACAGAACATTATTTTTATGGGCTTGTGCTCTTTCGGTAGGTATCGTCTTATTTTTCACCTATTTCCTATTGCGCTTTATTTACCGGCCTCTTATGAAGCTGGTGCAAGCCTTTCGCCGTGTTCAGCAGAATAGGCTGGAGCCGATTGTGATTGACCGTGGAGGAGATGAATTCGGATATTTGTACAAAGCCTTTAATGACACGGTACGATCGCTCAATACGTTAATTAAGGAAAATTACGAGCAGCAAATTCGGAATCAGCGCTCGGAGCTGAAACGACTGCAATCGCAAATTAATCCTCATTTTTTATATAACTGTTTTTTTGTTCTGTGCCGATTAATTAAATTGGACAGTCAGAAGGAGAAGGCCTATCAATTTTGTTTATACATTGGGCAATACTTTCAGTTTATTACTCGCGATGATGAGGATGAGATCCCTCTCGAGCTTGAGGTAGAGCATTCGCGTACTTATGTTGACATGCAATCGATCTGTTACGGGGAACGGATACAGGTTTCTTTTGCAGGAGATGTCCCAGCTATTCACGTACCAAGGCTGATTTTGCAGCCTATTATTGAGAATGCCTATAAGCATGCTTTAGGCAATATGGTACTGCGCGGCGAATTGAAGGTACACAGTGACCAAACGGAAAATGAATTCACGATTTATGTGGAAGATAATGGCCAGAGCATTACGGATAAAGAGATTGAACAGCTTCAGAAGAAGCTGCGGCATTCAACAAATCATATCGAGGAAACAACAGGAATTATTAATGTGCATCGTAGAATTCAACTGCGTTACGGAGAGAAGTACGGCATTGCGCTGTCACGATCTGATTTAGGCGGATTGATGGTCACAATCAAACTGAGTGCAAGCTAGAGGAGGAAACAACATGTACAGACTGCTCATTGTAGATGACCTGCCCATTATTGTTGATGGTTTAGTAGAGCTGTTCGAGCAGACAGAGCATTTGCAGCTCGAAGTGATGAAAGCTTATTCAGGGGAAGAAGCATTGGAGGTATTATCCCAGCATCGCATGGATATCGTCGTATCCGACATTAAAATGCCGGGAATTGAAGGAATCGAGCTGTTGCAGGAAATAAAGGCACAGTGGCCTGCCTGCAAAGTTATTTTTCTAACGGGATATAACGATTTTCAATATGCAAGAAACGCCATTACTTACGGTGGTTTTGATTATATTCTAAAAATAGAAAGCGACGAGAAAATCATCCAGTCTGTCGAACGAGCCATCGAGAAAATAGAAGAGGAACAGGATCAAGTACAGATGATTACGAGAGCGCAAACCAGTATGAGACTGGCATTGCCCTCACTGCAAAAAGAGTATATATGGGGGCTTCTGCAGGGTAAGCATGCAGCGGAGAATCAGTTAAAGCAGGCCTTCAATGAATTAAATATTCCGCTCGATGCTGCCCTGCCGGTTTATGTACTCATTGCCAGAATCGATGTATGGAAGGAAATGTTCACTGCGCCGGATAAAGCATTATTAACCTATGCGCTGCAAAATATTGGCGACGAATATTTGTCTGCACAGGTAAGAAGCTATTCCGTTGTATTTGAGCTGTCAAAGATCGTCTGGCTGATTCAACCGAAAAGCTGTGATGAGTTATCTGCTGATACCAGTTCCAGCAATTTGGATTTTGTTAGAGCCTATCGCTATACGAGCGGCATATTGGAAACGATTCAAGGTACATGCAAGAGGCTGCTGGGAACGACCGTTTCTTTTCTCCTTGGCAGCGAAGTGACGGAATGGAATGATCTATCGGATCGTTTTCATGCGAACAAATATGGTTTGGTGCAAGGGCATGGATTGTTTAATGAGGTCATTATGACCGATAAAGACATTCAGAATCAAGAGACAGACGATAAAGCCGGCAGCATTCATGATAGCTTTTACCATGCTCGGGTTCAATTGCTGATGAGCTGTCTGGAAAATAACAATCGGGAGCAGTTCAATAAATTGTATATGGAGCTTACTGCAATTTGGAATGTCCCAGGAACGCCTAATGAGCGCAAAATAGAAATGTATCATTCCCTCTCGGCAGTGTTTCTTTACTATATACACAAAAACCGGGACATTCGGGATTACATGAATACGCAGCTCGACTTGGAGAAGTTATACCGCTATGGGGACTCTACCTCATGGACGGAATTGATTCAGTATTATAGGCAAATGGCGGACTGTTTTTTTGAATGGAATACGCTGCGCGGCTCGCAATTGCCGACTGAGGTTGTGAATAAAGTACATCGCTATATCGAAGAGAATTTGTCTACCGATATTTCCTTAACCGCTTTAGCGGATTACGTAAGCTTAAATCCTTCTTATTTGTCCAGACTTTATAAGCAAATAACGGGCATAGGCTTATCGAAATACGTGAACGACTATCGGAATTTGGTTGCCAAAGACTTGCTTCTGAACACATCCATGAAAGTTAATGAAATTGCGGCTGCGCTCGGGTACAATTCCGCGCTTGCCTTTATTCGGTTTTTCAAGAAGCAGAACGAGACGACACCGCAGGATTTCCGCATGGCAAGGTGCCAGTCGCAAATACAAGGTCAACAATAGTATATGGATTGTAAACAACGATCTCTGTCTCCTCCTGAACGCTCCCCTTACAATTGAGGTATAGAAAGCGCACAAGAGGAGGAGAAATTTTGAGAACATTAACAGCCGTATTACTAGGCGCAGGCAGCAGAGGGAGATACATTTATGGGCCGTATGCGGAGAAATTTCCGAATGAATTAAAAATGGTTGCTGTAGCTGAACCAAATGAAGAACGCAGAAATCGGTTTGCAGAAATCCATCAAATCGACCAAGAGCATGTGTATGACAGCTGGGAAAAAGTATTTGAGCAAGGGCGTATAGCAGATGTCATGATCATCTGTACACTCGATCGGATGCATTATATTCCGGCGATGAAGGCCATGGAACTCGGTTATCACGTTCTGCTTGAGAAGCCGATGTCGCCTTCACTTACGGAATGCATTCAGCTTGAGCAGGCATCACTGCGGCATAAAAGGCTGCTTGTTGTTACGCATGTGCTTCGGTATTCACCATTTTGGTCTGGGATTAAAAAATGTATCGAGGACGGCGAGCTTGGCACGGTGGGTACGATTCAATTAACGGAGAATGTCGGTTATCAGCATATGACGCATAGTTATGTGCGCGGCAATTGGCGGAATTCAGAGGAGACTAGTCCAATGATTTTGGCCAAATCGTGCCACGATCTGGATATCATCTCCTGGCTTATGGATCAGCCTTGTACAAGCGTTAGCTCGTACGGCTCTTTACTGCATTTTAGATCGGAGAATGCTCCGGATGGTTCAGCGGAACGCTGCATTGATGGCTGCGCTGTCGAGAAGGAATGTGCTTTCTCAGCGATAAAGATGTATATGCAGGCGCCGGATCACGCTTGGGCGAGATATATGACGAATGATTTGTCACAAGAGGGTATTCTGAAAGCGCTGAAGGAAGGACCGTTTGGACGTTGTGTATACCGCTGCGATAACAATGTCGTTGACCATCAGGTTGTGAATATGCAATTCGAGAATGGAGCGAATGCATCGTTCATTATGTCAGGATTGACGCAAAGCGGTACACGCCGTGTTCAAATGATGGGCACAAAGGGTGAAATTATTGGCGATATGGAGAAAGGTTCTTTTACGCTGTATCGTTA